>JBBRKH010000349.1:0-2398 GCA_038217965.1 Sphingomonadales bacterium
CGGCAGATGCGCTCGATCTCCGGCCAGTAGGTCGTTGGCGGGATGTAGACGCCGATCGCGCCCATGATCGGTTCGCCGATGAAGGCCGCGACCCGGTCCGGACCGAGCTCAAGGATCTTGTCTTCCAGGCGCTTCGCCGCAGCCAGCCCGTACTCTTCGGGCGACATGTCGCCGCCATCGGCAAACCAGAACGGCGGATCGATGTGGTGGATGTCGGGGATCGGCAATCCGCCCTGCTTGTGCATGCCCGCCATGCCGCCCAGGCTGGCGCCGGCCATGGTGGTGCCGTGATATCCGTTGTGGCGGCCGATGAAGATGTTCTTGTGCGGCTGATCCTGCACCGCCCAGAAATGTCGCACCAGCCGCAGGATGGTGTCGTTGGCTTCGGAGCCGGAATTGGTGAAGAACGCGTGATTGAGGTCGGCCGGGGTGAGTTCCGCGAGTTTGGCCGAAAGCTGGATCGCCGGCTCCACCGTGCACTGGAAGAAGCTGTTGTAGTAAGCCAGTTCGATCATCTGGCGCGATGCGGCTTCGCCCAGCTCCCTGCGGCCATAGCCGAGGTTCACGCACCACAGCCCGGCGAAGGCGTCGAGCATCCGGTTGCCGTCGGCGTCCCAGACGTACGCGCCTTCGCCGCGGACCAGGATGCGGGTGCCCTTCTTCGCCAGCGCGGCGTTGTCGTTGAACGGATGCAGGTGATGCGCGGCGTCGAGCTGCTGCAGGCGGGCGATGTCGGCTTTTTCCATGATGGTTCCGGGCGAGGAGTGTAGGAGCGGCTTCAGCCGCGATACGGAGAACCGAGACGATGGCTCAGACGTTGAGCAGCAGGAATTCGCGCTCCCACGAACTGATCACGCGGAAGAAAGTCTCGTATTCCTTGCGCTTGACCGAGATGTAGGCGCGGACGAACCGTGGACCCAGAAGATCGTGCAGCGTCGTGCAGGTTTCCAGCTGATCCAGCGCCTCGCCGAGCGAACGCGGCAGCTCGAAACCGACATCCTGGGCGCTGATGGTCAGCGGCTCGGTGGGCTGCAGTTTCTCGCGGATGCCGAACAGGCCGCAGGCCAGCGTACCGGCCATCGCCAGATAGGGATTGGCGTCGGAGCCGGCGAAGCGGCTTTCCACGCGGGTGTTTTCCGGCGTATCCATCGGCACGCGCAGGCCGCAGGTGCGATTGTCGTAACCCCACTGGACGTTGATTGGCGCCACTTGACCCAGCGCCAGGCGGCGATATGAGTTCACGTTGGGGGCGAAGAACGCCATCGCCATCGGCACGTATTTCTGCAGCCCGCCGAGGTAGTGATCGAAGATCCGGCTTTGCTTGCCTTCGCCCTTGCCGGCAAAGACATTCTTGCCGGTCTTCACATCGATCAGGCTCTGGTGGATGTGCATCGCGCTGCCAGGTTCGTTCTCCATCGGCTTGGCGAGGAAGGTCGCGTACACGCCGTGGCGCATCGCGGCTTCGCGCATCATCCGCTTGAACATGAACACCTGGTCGGCGCGCGACATCGCATCGGCATGGGTGAAATTCACCTCCAACTGCGCCGCCCCGGACTCGTGGATCAGTGTGTCCACGTCCAGCTGCATCGCATCGCTATAGTCGTACATCAGATCGAGAATCGGGTCGAACTCGTTGACCGCGTCGATCGAATACGACTGGCGCGCGGTTTCCGGGCGCCCGGAGCGACCGGCAGGCGGCTGCAGCGGGAAATCCGGATCGGTGTTTTTCTGCACCAGAAAGAATTCGACCTCGGGCGCGACCACCGGCCGCAGGCCCAGTGCCTCGTAAGCGTCGAGCACCCGCTTGAGTACGTTGCGCGGCGCCAGTTCATGACGCTCGCCGGCCTTGGTGTAGCAGTCGTGGATGATCTGCGCGGTCGGATCGGTGGCCCAGGGCACCAGCCGCACGGTGTCGGGATCAGGACGCAGCAGCATGTCGGCGTCGGAGGGCGAAATCAGCTCGTAGTAATCCTCGGGATAATCGCCGGTGACGGTGGTGGCGAAAATGCCTTCCGGCAAACGGGTGCCGTAGTCATGCGAGAACTTATGTGCGGGGATGATCTTGCCGCGCGCGTTGCCGGTAATGTCCGGCACCAGGCACTCGACTTCGGTGATGTTGCGGTCCTTCAGCCAGCGCAGCAGCGCGTGTTCGCCGGGCTGGGCGTCGGCTGCAGCGGGCACCGGTTTTCGCTTGGTGACCGTGCGTTTGGAGGGCGCTTTGCGGGTTGGGGTTTTCGGGCTCATGCCGTCATCGTATCCGTTGGTTGACGCGTTGTCGGCAGGCATCGCCGAAGGCACGGAAAATGCCCTGATAGAAAGAATTTTCGAGCACGCGCCATTCGGGATGCCATTGCACCGCCAGCAGGAATGGGCCCGTCGAACCATCGCAGGCGGAACC
>JBBRKH010000350.1:0-2397 GCA_038217965.1 Sphingomonadales bacterium
GTTGAATCCAGCCGCGTGGCGGCTTCCCGGCGCGATGTTGACAGGGCATATGCCGCCGCCTGGTAGGATGCAGCGCCGGCTGCCACACCGGCTTCCAGAGCGATCACATTGGCGCCGGCATTGTCGAGTGCCTCCAGCCGCGCAGCAAGGTCGACCGCAAGCAAGGGTAGAGCCTCCACTTCGGTGCGATGCTTGCGGGCCATGGCACGCAGCTCGAACAACCGCGATTCCGCCGCTTCCAGGGCTTCGGGCGAAACCAGCGCCGCCGCCCGCACCCGCGCGAGGCCGGCCTCCACGGCATCTCCTTCAACCAGTGCGCGATCCACCGCATCGAGCGCAGCTTGCAGATCGGGGTCGGCCTCCGCCACCCGTTCGAGCCGCCGCGCCGCCTGCCGCAGCTGCGACAGGGCGCCGTCGCCGGTGCTGATCAAGGCGTCGATCGCCTCCAGCGCCTCGCCGAGCTTTGCACCCTTCTGCATCCGGGACCGCGCATCGGCCAATTCCGCCTCTTCGCCGGCCTGCGGATTCAGCGCAGCGATTTCCGCCACCGCATGCTGCAGCCAGTCGCGGTCTCGTGAAGCACTTTCAACTTCGGCCAACGCCAGCTCCAGAGCCTCAGCCGCAGTGCGCCAGCGATCGTGCGCGCAGCGGACCGTTTCCAGCAGCGCGGGGTGCGCGGCAAAGGCATCCAGCAGCGCCATATGCCCGCGCGGGTTGAGCAGCCCGCGCTCGTCGGTCTGGCCATGGATTTCCACGAGCAGCGCACCGATCGATCGCAGCAGTCCGGCCGATACCGGCTGATCGTTGACAAACGCACGGCTGCCGCCATCGGCCTTCAGCGTGCGGCGCAGCATCACGACTCCGGGCTCGTCGGCAACCAGATCCTGTTCGGCGAGCAGCGCATGCACCGGGTGATCGAAGGCAAGGCGAAAATGCGCCGAGGCGCTGGCATGGGGCGCGCCCCTGCGGACGAGGGCCGGATCGGCGCGCTCGCCAAGCGCCAGCCCAAGGCCATCCAGAAGGATGGATTTGCCGGCACCCGTTTCGCCGGTGAGCACGTGCAAACCGGCGCCGAATTCCAGCTCCACATGCTCGATCAGGACGAGGTCACGGATCGAAAGCGCGGTGAGCAAAAAGCGACCTAGGACGCTTTTTGCGTCTGCATCAGCTTGTAGCTGCGGTCGTACCACTCCGATCCGGGGAAATTCGCGCCGAGCACGGCAGCCGACTTCTGCGCCTCTTCCGGGATGCCGAGTGCCAGATACGCCTCGACGAGGCGGTGCAGGGCTTCTGCGGTGTGGCTGGTCTGCTCGTAGCGATCGACGACATTGCGGAAGCGGGACGCGGCGGCGATCCACTGGCGATTCTGCGAATAGAAGCGGCCGACCTCCATTTCCTTGCCGGCCAGATGGTCGTTCACAAGATCGATCTTCAGGCGCGCATCGGCGGCATAGGCGCTTTCGGGATAACGGCGCACGAGTTCCGACAACGTGTCGAGCGCCTGTTGCGTGATTTTCTGGTCGCGCGCCACATCGGCGATCTGCTCGTAGTAGCTGACGGCAATGATGTAGTAGGCATAGGCCGCATCCTTGTTGCCGGGATGCAGCGAAAGGAATCGCTGCGAGGCGAGGACGGCATCGGAATACTGCCGCGAAGCATAATAGCTGAAGGCCGACATCAGCTGCGCGCGGCGCGCCCAGACCGAATAGGGATGCTGGCGCTCCACTTCATCGAACATCAGCGCAGCTTGGCGGTACTGCTCTTTGTCCATTGTGTCTTTGGCGATGTTGTAAAGGGTCTCCACGTCGCGGGCGATGTAGGCCTGATCCTTCTTCGGCTTGTTGCGATTGGCGCAGCCGGCGGTGAGGGCCAGCGACACGACAAGGATGGCAGATGCAATGGAACGCGAAAGGATCATGGGGCCTTGCCTTACCGACGGAACGCCAGCCTCACAAGCGGGGACCAGCGCACGGGATCATGTTGGCAGAGCAGAACTGAGCCGGCGATGAACCGCGCCGGGGGCAGCAGGCGGGCAAGTCGGGGAGCGAGCGCACGCGCCTCCTCGGGCGAGAGTCGCCCGGCAACCAGCGACGGCGCCTGCGGGCCGGGCAGGTGACGGAACAGGGTAGGGTGCGCTGGCGCGGTGGCGCCGGGATGGTGCGCGCGGCGAATGCCGTTCAGGTTGGCTTGCGGGCCGGGCAGCTCGGCGATCAGGATGCGGGGGGCGGCAACCGGTGTGGCGACTGGCCAAAGCTTCGGCATGCCGCTAGGAGGCGCGTGCAAAGTCAAGAAAGTGTGGAATGCTCCAGTTTTTGCGCAAGTCGGTGACCTCGTGGTTGGGAATCGGCATCCTTGTTCTGGCGCTTGGCGCCCTGGTTTTCACGCTTTTTCAGCCCA
>JBBRKH010000351.1:0-2366 GCA_038217965.1 Sphingomonadales bacterium
CTCGTTGGCAACCGATTGCAGGAATGCAACCACTGCATCCACCCGGTCGCCCACGTCGCGGAGGATCTCCGCTTCGGATAGCCCGGAGCCAGCAGCGGCACGGTCGACGCTTGCCTTGCCCCAGCCCACTTCGGCAATTGCATCGAGCCAGCCCGACATCGCCTGTGCGGTTTGCTGCGTCATCGTCATGGAACCTTTGCTGCCTCGCGAACCTGCCCTGAATCCGCTGCGGCTTCTGCTGCTGCTGCAAGTGCGCGCGACCGCTCGGCGGCTGCGCGAACGGTGGCCCTGAGCAAGCTTGAAAGCGCGCCGTCGCCGTCCAGCACGTCCAGCCCCGCCTGCGTGGTGCCGTTCGGACTGGTCACCTGCTGGCGCAGCGCCGCCGGGCCATGCTCGCTCTGCGCAGCCAGCGCGGCCGCCCCGACCACCGTTTCAAAGGCCAAAGTCGCCGCGGTCTGCGCATCCAGACCGGCCGATTCGCCGGCGCCTGCAAGCGCCTCGATGAAGCGAAAGAGATAGGCCGGACCGGAGCCGGAAACCGCGGTCACGGCATCGAATCGGCCCTCGTCTTCCAGCCATACCAGCTTGCCCGCCGGAGCCATCAACGCCCCCACAAACTCCCGTTCGTCCGCCGCGAGCATGGTCGAGTGGATTGCCGTCACTCCCATGCCGATCCGCGCCGGCATATTGGGCATGATGCGAACGATCCGGGCGCCCGGAAAAGCCACCGCCAGCGCCGAAGACCGCACACCGGCAAGCATCGAAACCAGAATCGGTGGCCGTTCGAGCAGCGTCGCAAATTCGGCCGCAACGGCAGTCAGCAACTGCGGTTTGATGCCGAGCACCAGAATATCCGGCAGACCGCCCGTCGCTGCCGCTGCCGCCGCATCTGCTGCCACCCTGCCAGCAAAGCCCGCCGGCAGGCCGCCGGGTGACGGATCGATCACCGTGACCGCCGCGTGCGGAAGCCCTGCTTCCAGCCACCGGGCCAGCAGCGCGCCGCCCATGCCGCCACACCCCGCAAGCCACAGGTTCGAGCGCCTTGACGCATCGGCAAATAGGGCGGCGATCTGCATGACCGGCTAGGTAGGGCGGGATTTCGCTGTCGGCAAGCGGCTGGGCGAAGCCCGATTGCGCCCGCCACCCGAACGGGCGGCGGGCGCACGCCCTCCCCTGGGCAGCTTTCAGGCCGCAGTTCTGAACTGCGCCGCTTCGGTCGATTCCTTCAGCGCGGTGGTGCTGGATTGCCCGCCGGAAATCGCTTCGGCAACCGCATCGAAATAGCCGGTGCCCACCTCGCGCTGGTGGCGGGTGGCGGTGTAGCCGTTCACTTCGCTGGCGAATTCCGCCTGCTGCAGCTCCGAATAGGCCGCCATGCCGCGATCCTTGTAGCCGCGCGCCAGCTCGTACATGCCGTGGTTCAGGCTGTGGAAGCCGGCCAGCGTCACGAACTGGAACTTGTAGCCCATCGCGCCGATTTCGCGCTGGAACTTCGCAATCGTGTCCTTGTCCAGATTCTTTTCCCAATTGAAGCTGGGCGAGCAGTTGTAGGCCAGCATCTTCTCCGGATGCTCCTTCTTCACCGCTTCGGCAAAGCGCCTGGCATCGTCCAGATCGGGATGCGAGGTTTCCCACCAGATGAGGTCGGCATGCGCGGCAAAGGCAAGGCCGCGCTTGATGCAGTGATCGACGCCGGTGCCCGGCTTCAGCCGGAAGAAGCCCTCCGGCGTGCGCTCGCCGGTCAGCCATTCATGGTCGCGCTCGTCGATGTCGCTCGTCATCAGCATCGCCGATTCGGCATCCGTCCGCGCGCAGATCACGGTCGGCACGCCCATCACATCGGCGGCCAGGCGCGCGGCATCCAGATTGCGGATATGCGCCTGGGTCGGGATCAACACCTTGCCGCCCAGGTGGCCACACTTCTTCTCGCTCGCCAGCTGGTCTTCATAGTGCACGCCGGCCGCACCCGCCTCGATATAGGCCTTCATGATTTCGAAGCAGTTCAGTGGCCCACCAAAGCCTGCTTCGGCGTCCGCCACGATGGGGGCAAACCAGTCGCGCTTCGCCCCGCCCTCCGAATGCTCGATCTGGTCGGCGCGCTGCAGCGCACGGTTGATGCGCTTGGCCAGCTCCGGACCGGCGTTCGCTGGATAAAGCGACTGGTCGGGATACATGGCGCCAGCGGTGTTGGCATCGGCCGCCACCTGCCAGCCGGACAGATAGAGAGCCTTCAGCCCGGCGCGAACCTGCTGCATCGCCTGGTTGCCGCTCATGGCGCCCAGCGAATTCACATAGGGTTCGGTCTTCAGCAGCTCCCAAAGCCGTTCCGCGCCACGCCGTGCCAGCGAATGTTCGATCTGCACGGA
>JBBRKH010000352.1:0-2338 GCA_038217965.1 Sphingomonadales bacterium
GACCGTCCACAGCACTGCAATCAGCAGCGCGGCGCCGCCGATGTAAAAGGCCAGGCGCACCGAATCGGGCACGCCGCCTTCGGGCGCCACATTGGACACGCCGAAAATCCGGGTGAGCACGGTGGGCGCAAGGCTGGCGGCGACGGCGCCGGCGCCGATGAACGCCGTTTGAAAGGCATATCCCTTGGTGCGCTGCTGCTCTGCCACCATGTCGCCGACGAAGGCACGGAAAGGCTCCATCGCGATGTTGAGCGAGGCATCGAGTATCCACAGCATCCCGGCGGCAAACCACAAGGTCGGCGAATTGGGCATGAAGACGAGGGCGAAGGTGGCGAGGAGGGCGCCAGCGAGGAAATAGGGGCGACGGCGGCCCAGCCGGCCCCAGGTGCGATCCGACATGTAGCCGACCAGCGGCTGCACGAGCAGCCCGGTGACCGGCCCGGCGATCCACAGGAAGGCAAGATCCTCGATGTTGGTGCCGAGCGACTGGAAGATACGACTGACATTGGCATTCTGCAGCGCAAAACCGATCTGGATGCCGAAAAAGCCGAACGAGAGGTTCCACAGGCTCCAGAACGGAAGATGCGGCCGCTCGACCGCAGCAGTCGGCAGTTGGCTGTTCATGGTGTCTTCCGATACGCTCATATGGGACGCTGCCGCGAAACGCCCGCCGATGCAATCAGCTGCCGCAGGATTTGCGAACGACCAGGCGGGTTGGCAGAATGCGGCTGCCGCTCGGCTTGCCGAGCAGTTGTGATACCACCGCGTCCACCAGATATTGCCCGGCGCGCTGGGTGTCCTGCATCACGGTGGTGAGCGGCGGGGTCGAGGCACCGGCTGCCGGGATATCGTCGAAGCCCACAATGGCCACGTCGGCCGGAACGGAGACTCCGCGCGCCGCCAGCGCACGCATGGCGCCGATGGCGATCAGGTCCGATGCTGCGACGATTGCATCGAAGCCGATGCCTTGATCGAGCAGGCGATGCGCGGCTTCGGCTCCGGCGTCTTCGGTGGTGATCGCGTCCATCTGCAGCGCTGCATCGCTTGCAAGCCCGGCCGCACTCAGCGCCTGTTCCACGCCGCGATAGCGGGCGTGAAACTCCGGATAATGCCCGGACGCATGGCCAAGAAAGGCTATACGCTGCCGGCCGAGCGCAATGAGATGGCTCGCAGCCTGCCGGCCGCCTTCCACATTGTCGCTGCCGATCGTGGTGCCGGGCTGGCAGGGGTCGACCGGCCCCCAGCGGACGAAGTGCGTGCCCTGCGCCTCCAGTGCCACCAGGCGCGCGCGATAGGCTTCGTAGTCGCCGTATCCGAGCAGGATGATGCCATCGGCCTTGTGGCTGTCTTCATAGTCGACATGCCAGTCGTCCGAAAGCTGCTGGAAGCTCACCAGCAGATCGAACCCGGCGTGTTTGGCGTGCCGGGTGATGGAGCCGAGCATGGCGACGAAAAAGGGGTTGATGAGGCTTTCATCGGCGGTCGGGTCTTCGAAGAACAGCAGCGCCAGGGTGTCGGAGCGGCGCTTGCGAAGCGACGACGCGTTCTTGTCCACCTTGTAGTTCAGCTGGCGGGCTATGGCCTCGATGCGCTTTCTCGTGCCTTCGGACACCATCGGGCTGCCGCTGAGCGCCCGGCTGACGGTTGGCTGCGAGACACCGGCCAGATAAGCGATGTCGAACGAAGTTGGGCGCGGATCATGCGGGCGCGGATCATTCGGGCGCGGATCATTCGGGCGTGCGTCCTGCTTCGGGACGATCGCTGCTTCGATGTGTCCTCCCACCCCCTGTTGCTCAGGAGACACGGTTGGTTCGCCGGTTTTTCGCATACGTATGCTGCTTTATTGAACGAAAAACGCGTGCGGCGGAAGATGGGCACAGTGAAGCAATAAAATCGCGCGGCAGGCATTCACCCGAAATCGGGGCATGTCTCGACCAGCGCCACGAACCTGGGAGTGAACATGCGCGCTATTCTCGACGATCGCCGTTTCGGCGCGGGCCTTGCCCACCATCTGCAGACCTCGGCAAGCGCGCTCGCACTTGCAGTCGTGCTTGGCGGTGCAGCCCAGGCGCAGGTCGCACCGGCCGCCGATGACGGCGCCGAAGATATTGTGGTTACCGGCTTCCGCGCCTCGATTGCCAATGCGATTGCGGAAAAGAAGAACAGCGATCTGATCGTCGAGAGCATTTCGGCGGTCGACATCGGCAAGCTGCCCGATACGTCGATTGCGGAATCGATCGCGCGCCTGCCTGGTCTGACGACGCAGCGTCTCGATGGACGGGCGCAGGTCATCACCATCCGCGGCCTGGCTCCGGACTTTTCCACGACCTTGCTGAAC
>JBBRKH010000353.1:0-2313 GCA_038217965.1 Sphingomonadales bacterium
CACGACATGGATCAGGCACGGCCCTTCTGCGGCATCGCGGACATTCTCCAGAATCGGCACCAGAAGGTCCAGATTGTGCCCGTCGATCGGCCCGACATAATAGAACCCCAATTCTTCGAACAGGGTGCCGCCGGTTGCCAGGGTGCGGAACATTTCGTCCGCCCGCTTGGCGGGCCGCTTCAGCGGCTCGGGCAGCGCCTTCTTTGCAAGCTGCCGCACCGCATCGCGGAATTCGAGAAACGTATTCGATGAATAGGCCCGCGCCAGATAGGCGCTCAGCGCACCCACCGGCGGCGCAATCGACATGTCGTTGTCGTTCAGGATGACCACCAGCCGGTTGCCCGCCTCGCGCGCATTGTTCATCGCCTCATAGGCCATGCCCGCGCTCATTGCGCCGTCGCCGATCACTGCGATTGCCTTGCCCGATTTGCCGGACAGCTTGTTGGCTATCGCAAACCCCAATGCCGCAGAAATCGAGGTGGAGCTGTGCGCCGCACCGAACGGATCATATTCACTCTCGGTGCGCTTGGTGAATCCGGAAAGCCCACCGCCCTGCCGTAGCGTCCGCATCCGGTCCCGCCGCCCGGTCAATATCTTGTGCGGATAGGCCTGGTGGCCCACATCCCAGATCAGCCGGTCGTAGGGTGTGTTGAACACATAGTGCAGCGCGACCGTGAGCTCCACGACACCAAGACCCGCGCCCAGGTGCCCGCCGGTAACGCTCACCGCGTCGATCATTTCGGCGCGCAGTTCGCCGGCCAGCTGGATCAGCTGATCGGGCTTCAGCAGGCGAAGTTCGGGCGGTGTGTTGGCCCGGTCCAGCAGCGGCGTTTCAGGCCGACGATAGGGCAGGCTCTGGCGCGCAGCGCCGCTGTCTTTCTCAGTCATCCCACATGCCTAGCAACAGTGGTGACAGGGGGGAAGGCGAAAAGATGCCGCTGACCGCCCAGCTCAGCCGGCACAGGCGCGGCAGACGCCCAGCAGCTCAAGCACCGGCCGGCTCGACTGAAAGCCGCTGGCAAGTGCCCGCCCGCGCATGGCACTGGCCAGCTGGTCGTCGTCCAGATGGTCAATCTGGCCACATGTTTCGCACACCAGGAAAATGCAGTCATGCGCGCAGGCCGGATGGGTATTGGCAACATAGGCATTGCGGCTTTCCACTCGCTTGGCCAGATTGTGGGCCACAAAAAGATCCAGAATGCGATAAACGCTGTTGGCGGCGATGCGGCGCTGCGCCGCCTTCGATACACGGTCGGCCACATCATAGGCGGAAACCGGCCCACCAGCCCTGGAAAGTGCCGCAAACACTGTGGCACGCAATTCCGTCCAGGCGACGCCCTGTTCGATCAGCGCATCGCGCGCAGCCGCATCGAGCGCCGGCGTTCCCGGAGCCAGATGGGCATGTGCAACGCTTGCCACCATTAGCTCCCGATCATCATGGCTTCGGCGCATCAAGCGCAGCAGACTTCCCCGCGACCTTGCTATCCGCAGCAGCGACGACCGGGGCCGGCGGCCCCTTGGCAATGCTGGCTCGCAGCCGGTCGGCCGACGGGCACGGCGTCGCACAGACGGTTTTCAGACGCTCGAGATTGGCTTCGGCTCGCGCAGTCGCCCCCCGCATAACCAGCGCATTGCCCTGCAATTCCAGTGCGGTAACGTCATTTGGATCGATCTGCAGCGCTTCGCGGTAAAAGCGCACCGCCTTGCCAGGCAGGCCATCCGCTTCGGCAGCCCGGGCAAGCCCGAGATATGCCCGGATGTTGCGCGGGTCAGCGGCCAGTGCCGCTTCGAAGGCGTCGATCGCTGCCTGCCGCTGGCCGGCAGTCAGAAGTGTTTCACCGGCTTTCACGCTGGAAACCGATTGCGGCGCGAGCTGCGAATCTGCCGGCCCGCGTGCCGCCTTCAGGCTGGCTGGCGAACCCGCAATCACCAGCATCGCAAACACCAATCCCATGCGGTTCTTCATCGACCGCCCTTTCCATTTCAGTCCGATTTTGATTCGAGGTCCCGAGGCTTTTGCCATGTTTCATGCCAACCTATCACCGCATTTCGAAAGATGCGACGAAAAAGCCGTCGCATCCATTTGCCGCAGGCGAAAGCGCCAGGCGCGCAGTTTCCCTGGCGTCCATGGCAAGTGCAAAGGCCGATGCCTGCGCCTCGCCTTCTTCCCGCAGCACCGAGCAGACCGCATAGACCAGCCGCCCGCCCGGCCGGACCAGCGCCCGCCACCGTTCCAGCGCCGGCACCCCCGCCGCCCGCAGCTCCGGGACCAGGTTCGCCGCCGTGAGCGGCCGGCTCGACCGGTGGACCACC
>JBBRKH010000354.1:0-2312 GCA_038217965.1 Sphingomonadales bacterium
CCGGCCCGGGCCATGTGGAGCCGGTTTGCCGCCATGTGCCTGAATGCGGCGGCTGCCAGCTCCAGCATGTGAGCGATGCCGGCTACAGGGATTTCGTGGTCGACCGGCTGGTGCGGGTACTGGGGCCGTTGATGCCGGAGCGGGTGGCGCCGGTCGCGCTGTCCCCGCCGCTCAGCCGCCGCCGGGCCTCACTCAGGGCCGTGCGCCGGGGGCAGGGGGTGCAGCTCGGCTTTAACAGCGAAGCCAGCCACCGGATCATCGATCTCGCCCAGTGCGAAGTGCTCAGCCCCAGCTTGTTCGCGCTGGTTGCACCGCTGCGGGGGCTGCTGCGCGCGGTGCTGGCCGAAGGCCAGGGTGCAGGCATAACCATGACGCAAAGCGACACCGGCATCGACCTGCTGCTGGCCAATGTGCGCGCCGAAAGCCTGGACGAGATCGAGACCCTCACGCGGTTTGCAGCCGAAATGCGGCTGGCCCGGCTCTCGGTGGAAGGGGCGCACGGGGTCGAGACCGTTTATGAGGCGCAGGCCCCGCAGCTGATGATGGGCGGCGTGGCGGTAATGCTGCCGCCCGCGCCGTTCCTGCAACCCACGCAGGAGGGGGAAGCCGCGCTGGTGGCTGCCGTTGCAGAGGCGCTGGACGGCGCCGGCACGGTGGCAGACCTGTTCTGCGGGCTTGGCACCTTCGCGCTGCCGCTCAGCCGCTTGGCCACGGTGGTGGCCATCGATGCCAGCCAGCCGGCGCTGGCCGCACTGGCGGCCGCTGCCAACCGCAGCGGAAGGCCGGTCAAGACCCAGCACCGCGATCTGTTCCGCCGCCCGATGAGCGCCGAAGAATTGAAGCCATTTGCCGCTGTTGTGCTGGACCCGCCGCGCGCCGGTGCGGATGCCCAGTGCCGGGCGCTTGCCCGGTCCATAGTGCCAAACATCATCTCGGTTTCCTGCAACCCCAGCACGTTCGGCAGAGATGCGAAGATATTGCATGAGGGCGGCTACCGGATCGAGGCGCTGTGGCCGGTGGCGCAGTTCCGGTGGTCCAACCATGTCGAGCTAGTTGCAAAGTTCGTGCGTTGAAGCGGCCGGGCTGGCCTGTTCAAGCGCTATTCACCGATTCTGACGCGACAATGCGTTTTGGCTGTGCCAAATGACGCCGCATGAAGGTTCATCGAGGGACAATGATGCTGAACAGGTCGATTACGGGCGCTATTGCTGCGACCATGCTTCTCTCCACACCGGTGCTGGCCCAGCGGTTGCCACCGGCTATCGTGATGGTGGTCGATCTCGATGATGTGGTCGCCAAAAGCACCGCTGGCCAGGCTGCGACTCGTGAACTCCAGGCCCGTGCCGAAACGCTGCGCCGGCGAGGGGCCGATCTGCAGACCCAGCTCCAGGCAGAGGCCAATGCCATCCGGACCGGGCAGAGCAACAATAGCCTCACCGGCCCGGCGCTGGAGAGTCGCATCAGCGCGTTCGAGGCCCGCCAGCAAGCAGGCGAGGGCGAGATGGAGCGCGGCCAGCAGGATCTGCAGCGCTCACAGGCCTTTGTGAGCCAGCAGATCCAGGTGGCGCTGAAGCCGATCTATGCCGCCATCCTGCGCGAGCGCGGGCTCAGCATATTGCTGCCAGCAGGGGCTGTGGAGCAGCATACCGCCAGCCTTGATGCATCAGCCGATGTTCTGGCCCGGCTCAATGCGGCGCTGCCCAACGTCTCCACCACGCCGCCACCACCACCGGCGCAGGCGCCTGCTGTCCCCGCCCAATAAGCTTCAGACCAGCTGGCCGAGCGCCAGCAACGCCATGCCACACAAGGCAAGGCTGGCGAGCGCAAACAGTGCGAACCGCACGATCACGCGGTTGCTGAGCACTTGCACAAGGCTGTGGGCGACCCGCAGGCCCACATAGCTCCACGCCAGGGTTAGCGGCAGGCCGCTGCCGCTGCCGAGCAGGGCAAGCGTGAGGGCGACCGCGTAAAACACGGTCGGCTGCTCCATCAGATGGTTGTAATTGTCGGCAACCCAGCTGGCACGTTCCTCGCCGCTGGCAACCAGCTGCTCGCGCAGCCCCTTGCCGGTGCTGCCCACCATGGTTTTCCCATCGATGCCGGCGCGGGCCATGGCCGGCAGCCTGGTCGCGTACATCCAGACCCACATCACCATCGACCATAGGGCGAGGGCGACCACGGGGGCCAGAATTGGGCTGTGCATTGCGGCCTCCGCCATGTCGCTGGTGCTGTCGTTGCTGCTATCGTTGGTGTTGACCGCACCAAGGCACAGCAGAGGCCCAAGTCAAGCTCAGTCGAACAGCTTCGCCCAG
>JBBRKH010000355.1:0-2300 GCA_038217965.1 Sphingomonadales bacterium
GTGAGCAGGGCCCAGAGCAGAAACGCCACGATCAATCCTTTGCGATATGTCCCAAAACTGCATCCACCTGCGCCTCGTCCTCGGGGCTCAGCGGCTGCGGCGGGGCGACCGGCATGGTGCGCGAGCGCTTTGCCAGCCACAGGCCGGCAATGGCAAGCAGCACGAAGGGGCCGATCCACAGGAACGCCGTTTCGCCCGACATCGGCGGCTTCAGCAGCACGAAATCGCCGTACCGCGCCTGCACGAAAGCAACGACCTCCTCGTCGCTGTCTCCCGCCAGCAAACGTTCCCGCACGATGAACCGCAGATCCCGCGCCAGCGGCGCATTGCTTTCGTCGATCGTCTGGTTCTGGCACTGCACGCAGCGCAACTCGGTGCTGATGGAGCGCGCGCGGGCTTCCAGCGCGGCATCGGCCAGCTGCTCGCCCGGCTGCACCGCGCCTGCTGCGGTGGCCAGCAACAGCAGCGCCGCAAGCATCAGCCTCTTGCCGGTCAAGCCTCCGCCTCGGCGCGCAGCTGCGCCAGCATGGGCGCAAGCTTTTCCTGCCACACCTGATCGTCGATCGGGCCGGTATGGCGCATGCGGACAATGCCCTTGCCGTCGATCAGGAAGGTTTCGGGCGTGCCGGTCACACCAAGATCGACCCCGGCGCGCCCGTTCGGGTCGCTGCCCACGGCGCGGAAGGGATTGCTGCGCTCGGCCAGATAGCGGCGGCCGGCGGCGGGCTCGTCTTTCCAGTCGATGCCGTAAATCGGCACGCCTTCGCCGGCCAGCTGCACCAGCTTGCCATGCTCCACCCGGCACGATGTGCACCAGGAGGCGAATATGTTGATGAGCTTGGGCTCGCCATCGGCGGCCAGCGATGCGCTTGCCAACGGCTTGCCGCCGGGCTCGAGCGCTGACAGTTCGAATGCGGGGAGCGGCTGGCCGATGAGCGCGGACGGCAAATCCTTGGGATCACGGTCCAGGCCGAGTGAAAAGCCGGCAAGCAGCAGCAGCAACAGGCCGAGCGGCGCCAGATACAGGGCGCGGTTCATGCCGGAACCGCAGCGCGCGGAAGCGCTGGCACCCCGGCCCGGAAGCGGCGATCTGCCAGTGCCAGCGCGCCGCCGAGCGACACGATCAACGCGCCACCCCAAATCCACCCTACCAGCGGGTGCCGCCACATGTGCACGGCGAGCTTGCCGTTGGTTTCGTCGCCGATGGCGACGTAGGTGATGCCGCCAAGGCCGCTGGCGATCCCGGGCTCGGTCGTGGTGGTGCCGCTGGCCGGATAGAGCCTGCGTTCCGAAAGCAGCGGGCGTATGCGGCCGCCGTCTTCGATGAGGAAGTGCGCCCGCAGCGCCTGATAGTTCGGCCCTTGCACCATTTCGGCGCGCTCGAGCTTGACCGTGCGCCCGCCGACCGAGGAGATTTCGCCGGGGCCCAGTGCCGCCACTTGCGATGTCGCGAACACGGCCATGGCGGTGATACCCGCAACCATGATGCCGATACCGGCGTGGCCGGCCACCATGCCATAGGTGGAAAGCGGTGTACTGCGGACCAGCCGGAGCGAAACACCATCGCTGCCGCGCCAGCGCCGGACAAGAACAGCCGCCGAACCGGCAACCAGCCAGGCGGTGAGTGAAAAGCCGAGAGCCGCGCCGAGGCCTCGCCAGCCGAAGGTCGCGAAGGTGGCGGCGGCTGCCGCCAGCAAGACGAGGATGGCAAGCAGCATCGGCCATTTCAGGTGCGCGGCAACCGCCCGCCAGTCATCGCTTTTCCAGCGCAGCATCGGCCCGAACGGCAGCAGCACGAGGAACGGGATCATCATCGGCGCGAAGATGCGGTTGTAATAAGGCGGGCCGACGGAAATCTTGTTGCCGGTGGCAAGATCGATGACGAGCGGCCAGAATGTGCCGAGGAAGACGACAAGCGTGGCGGCCATCAGAAACAGATTGTTCAGCGTGAGCGCTGATTCCCGGCTGATCGGCGCAAACATCGCACCCGAGCGCATGCCGGGGGCGCGCCAGGCGAACAGGGCGAGCGCGCTGCCGGTGGAGATGGCAATCAGCAGGAGAATGAAGAAGCCGCGCTCCGGATCGACGGCAAAGGCGTGCACGCTGGTAAGCACGCCGGAGCGCACGAGGAAGGTGCCGACCATGCTCATCGAAAAGGTGAGGATGGCAAGCAGGATTGTCCAGCTGATGAGGGCGCCGCGCTTTTCCAGCACGAGGGCGGAATGCAGCAGGGCGGTGCCCAGCAGCCAGGGCAGCAAGGCTGCGTTTTCCACCGGATCCCAGAACCACCAGCCGCCCCA
>JBBRKH010000356.1:0-2286 GCA_038217965.1 Sphingomonadales bacterium
TCGCTGCAGTTCCGCCGCTCGCTCTATGTGGTGGAAGACCTGAAAGCGGGTGACACTCTGAGCCTGGAAAATGTCCGCGCCATCAGGCCCGGTCTCGGTCTGCCTCCACGCGATCTGGAACGCGTGCTCGGCATGCGCATCGGCCGGGATGCAAGGCGCGGAACCCCTCTCGATTGGGCTCTGCTGAAACCTGCTGGCTGATGCTTTCCGTGCTCATCGTCGGTTGCGGCGCAATCGCCGGTGGCCTCGATGCCGGCCGGCCGGGGGACGCCTTGCCGCGCACCCATGCCGCCGCCTACCGCGCCAATGGCGGCTATCGGCTGGCGGCGTGCGTCGATCCGGATGCCACGCGGCGCAGGGCCTTCGCCGTCCGCTGGGATGTCGACAGCCATTTCGCGACATTGGCCGAAGCAGCATCGGCAGGGCCCTTCGATGTCATCAGCATCTGCTCGCCGACCGAGGCGCACGCAGCCGATCTGGAAGCCGCGATCGCGCAGCGCCCGCGCCTCGTCTTCTGCGAAAAGCCGGTCACGCCGTCGCTCGGGGAAACAGCGAGACTGGTGCGTTTGGCCAGCGCGCAGGGTGTCGGCCTTGCCGTGAACCACACCCGCCGCTGGGCGCCCGATGTGCGCGCGCTGGCCAGCGAAATTGCGGCGGGGCAGTGGGGACATGTGCGAAGCGTAGCCGCCATCTACAACAAGGGCGTGCGCAACAACGGCAGCCACCTGTTCGATCTTTTGCTGCTGCTGTTCGGCCCGTTGCAGGTGCTTGCCTCCGGTGCACCCATTGCGGACCATTGCAGCACAGACCCCACGGTCCCATGCATGCTGGAAACAGGCTCCGGCATTCCGATCAGCGTCGGCATCGCCCATGCCGCCGATTGCGCCCTGTTCGAGCTGACCATCATCACCGCGCGCGGCGTCATCAGCATGGAGGATGGCGGCGCCCGCTGGCGCATCCGCACCATCGTGGACAGCCCGAGCTTCCCCGGATATAGGGCGCTCGCATCCGGGGAGTTTCGCCCCGGCCGCTATGACGAGGCCATGGCAAATGCAGTTGCCGAATTCCGGCTCTGGCTTGACGGCAACGCCGTTCTTTCCAGCACCGGCGAAACGGCGGCCGCCGCGCAGGCCATATCCGAAGCTGTTCTCGCGCGTGCGAGGGCGCGATGAACCTGATGGATACGAAGCCGATGACCGCCTCACCGCTAGCCCTGTTCGGCGGATCGCCCGCAATAGACGCCCCTTTGCCGCTGTTCAACACCATCGGCGACGATGACATTGCAGCCGTCACCGAAGTCATGAAAACCGGCGTGCTTTCCGCTTACATAGGGGCGCCGGGGGCAGGCTTCATGGGCGGGCCAAGGGTGCGCGCGCTGGAGGCGGAGGCCGCGCGCTATTTCGGCGTGAAGCATGCCGTTGCTGTCAACAGCTGGACTTCGGGCCTGATTGCCGCTGTCGGCGCCATCGGCATCGAGCCTGGCGACGAAATCATCACCACGCCGTGGACGATGGCCGCCACCGCCACCGCCATCCTGCATTTTGCCGGCATCCCGATCTTCGCCGATATCGATCCGGACACCTTCAACATCGATCCGGAAAGTGTGCGCCGGCTGATCACCCCGCGAACCCGCGCGATCATGGCGGTCGACATCTTCGGCCAGTCCGCCGACATGGCCGCGCTGAATGCAATCGCCCGCGAGCATGGCCTGAAGGTGATCAGCGACACCGCGCAGGCCCCCGGCGCGCGGATTGGCCATGCCTTCGCCGGAACGCTGGCCGACATCGGCGGCTACAGCCTGAACTATCACAAGCACATCCACTGCGGGGAGGGCGGCATCCTCGTCACCAACGATGATCTGCTCGCGGAACGCATGTGCCTGATCCGCAATCACGCCGAAGCAGTGGTGCGCACCGATGATCCCGTGGCACTTGCCAACATGCTCGGATTCAACTTCCGCATGGGCGAAATCGAAGCAGCGATAGCCATCGGACAGCTCGGCAAGCTCGCTGGGCGCGTCGCCAGCCGGCAGGCCGCAGCCGCCCGATTGACAAAGCTGATCGCCGATCTGCCGGGCCTGAAAACGCCCTATACCCCGCAGGGCCTCACCCACGTCTACTATGTTTATGGCATCACTCTTGATGTCGCGTCGCTCGGCATCCCGCGCGATCTGATTGCCGATGCGTTGCGCGCCGAAGGTGTGCCCGGTGTTGCCGCCGGCTACCAAAATCTGCATCTGCTGCCGATGTTCCGCAACCGCATCGCCTACGGCACCGGCGGCTTCCC
>JBBRKH010000357.1:0-2278 GCA_038217965.1 Sphingomonadales bacterium
CTGTGGGACACGGACGCAAAGAGCCGGATGGGCTCGGCGCTGAACAACCGGCGGCGGATTTTGCGGCGCGGGCTGCCCTATGGCGACCGGGCGAGCCCCGCGCACGACCATGGCATCGTGCTGCTGGCGCACTGCGCAAACCTGTTTCGCCAGTTCGAATTCGTGCAGCAGCAGTGGATGAACTATGGGCTGGATTTCAACGCCGGCAACGACAGCTGCCCCATTGTCGGCACGCATGCGCCGGGCGCGCGGTTTGTGATTGCCGGGGATGCGAAGGCGGGCAAGCCGCCGTTCATTGCGTCGGGCCTGCCGCATTTCGTGTCGACGCGGGGAGGCGATTATTTCTTCTCGCCTTCGATGACGGCGCTCAGGATGATCGGGCAGGGTGTGGTGGACCCGACATGAGGGGTGCGCGGTGACGCTCCGGGTGCGGCGGTTTGTGGCGGCGATCGAAGGGGTCGGCGGGCTGGGCGCCGGCTTTCTGGCGGCGAGGGGCGATTTCAAGGCGCGCCTGCGGGCGGTGCTGGGCAGCCCGGCGGGGCAGCGCAACGCGATGGCGGTGCTGCGGCTGGCCAAGCCGAGGCTGCCTATCAAGAGCAATCTGGTGAAATGCTATGCCGCGGAGCGGACGCTGGTGCTGACGCACGGGGCGGATTTTCGCACCGTGATCGCGCGGCAGGCGGATTTCGAAGTGGTCTATGGCCTGCGCATGCGGATGCTGACGGGGGGCCGCGATTTCTTTCTGGGGATGCAGGACGGGCCGGATTACCGGCGCGACACGGCGGCAATGCGGGCGATCGTGCGGCCTGGCGATATGGAGCCGGTGCTGGCGATGGCGCGGCGGGAGGCGGCAGCGGCGCTGGATGGCATCGCAATCGATCTGCCGCCACGGCTGAGCGCGCGGATTCCGGCTATGATGGTGCAGACATATTTCGGCGTGCAGGCGGAGACGCAGCAGCTGATTGCCGATGCAACCGCCATGTTCCACTTCCTGTTTTCCGATCTGGGGGATGATCCGGCCGTTACCGCAGCGGCGATGGCGGCGAAGGACCGGGTGAATGCGGCAATCGACGCCAGCGCGCCAAGCGCCGGGGCGGACACATTGCTTGGTCGTGCGGTGGCGCTCGGGGCGGCCGGCGATCCGGCATTCGACGCGGACGGGGTTCGCGCCAACATCATCGGCATCCTCATCGGGGCCATCCCGACGCTTTCCAAGGCATGCTGCCTGGCGGTGGAGGAATTGCTGCGGCGCCCGGTCGCGCTGGCGGGAGCGCAGGCGGCCGCGAGGGCTGGCGACGAGGCGGCGGTGGCCGGCCATGTGTGGGAGGCGCTGCGCTTCTCGCCGGCCAACCCGATCGTCTATCGGCGCGCGCCGGCCGACACGATGCTGGGCGATATGCCGATAGCCGCCGACACGATGGTGGTGGCCGCCAATCTTTCGGCGATGTTCGACGATGCCGATGTGGCGGAGCCGGCGCGCTTCATTCCGACCCGGCCCTGGGCGGTTTACAAATTGTGGGGCGAGGGCCTGCATCTGTGCTGGGGGGACAGCATCAACAGGGCGATGCTGCCGGCAATGCTGCTGCCGCTGCTGGCGAAGCCCGGCCTGCGGCAGGTGGCGCCGCCGGATGGCGGGGGCATACCCTTTCCGAAACATTACAGGCTGGAGTTTGCGGCATGAAGCGGATGGCGGTGATTGCCTTGCTCGCCCTGATGGCGGCTGCTGCCATTGCGCAGGACGCCGCACCGCCGCCAGCGCAAGCGCCGTCTGCGGCGCTGCCACCGCCAGCGCAAGCGCCGTCTGCGGCGCTGCCACCGGCAGCGCCGTTTGCGCCGCCGCCGCCGGAGCGGGTCTATGCGACGCAGAAGGTTGCGCTGCAGACCAGCCTGGGCACGATCGTGCTGGCGCTGGAGAAGGAGCGGGCGCCCGCGACCTCTGCAAATTTTCTGAAATATGTTGATCAGAAGCGATTTGACGGCACCGGATTCTATCGCACGATGCGCATTGCCGGCCGGGATGATATCGGGCTGATCCAGGCGGGGACGCGCGGTGTTTCGACGAAAAATCTGCGCGCAATCGCGCACGAACCCACCAGCAAGACCGGGCTTTCGCACACCGACGGGGCGATTTCCATGGCGCGTCTGGCGCCGGGAACGGCTGCGGGGGATTTCTTCATTATCCTGGGCGGCTTGCCCTCGCTGGATGCCAACCCGCAAGGCAAGGGCGACACGGCGGGCTTCGCGGTGTTTGGCCGGGTGGTGGAGGGCATGGATGTGG
>JBBRKH010000358.1:0-2263 GCA_038217965.1 Sphingomonadales bacterium
CGAGGATCAGCACCAGCACCATGCCCATAATGCGGAAGCCGCTGTTCGCGGTCATTTTCCAGCTCTGCTTCAATGCCTCGATTGGATCGCGCATGCCGCTGGCGATGATCGGCACCACCAGCAGGAAGCGCGCCAGCAGCCATAGCCCTGGAAGGATCAACAGCAAAAGGCCGAAGCCCACCATGATGCCCTGAATCAGATTGGCTGCCAGCGCCGGAAGCGCCTGGCCACCGCTGTCGGCGATCACGCCGCCGAGCGTTCGTTCACCGCCGGTGCCGCCGCGCAGGGCAATATGCGTCAATACCAGCTGCCCCACCAGCGAAACCGCCGCGACGATCAGCAAGGTCGCAATGATGGAAGTGGATCGGCTGCCGCTGAACCATTGATCGGGCGGCGTGTTGCCCGTGGCGATCTGCAGCGCCAGTTGCGGTAGAAAGAGAAATGCCGCCGCCACCGGAATCGCCAGTTCGGCATTGCGCCGCACCGACTGCTGGGTCGCCATCCACACCGCGCCAAAGCTGCTGTCAGTCACCGGCAACGTCCGGAAACACAGATCAGCTGCCGACCCCGGCGTCGGCCATCAACGCCTGCAATTCACCCGCCTCGAACATTTCCATCATGATGTCCGACCCGCCGACAAATTCGCCCTTCACGTACAGCTGCGGCACCGTCGGCCAGTCGCTGTAGGCCTTGATGCCCTGCCGCACGTCCTGATCCTGCAAAACGTCGACCGAATGAAACGACACATCCAGATGCTCCAGTATGGCGATCGCCTTGCTGGAGAAGCCGCACTGCGGAAACAGCGGCGTTCCCTTCATGAAAAGGACCACGTCATGCTCTTTCAGCAGGCCGCCAATTCGCTCGTCGATCGTTGTCATGTCAGGCTCCTCGTATCTGGTGTGGCGGTGGTCAGTTGCAGGGCGTGCAGCGCACCGCCCATGCGGCCACCGAGTGCTGCGTAGACCATCTGATGCTGCTTCACCCGCGACTGCCCGGCAAACGCCGAAGAAACGACATGCGCCGCCCAATGATCGTCATCGCCGGCGAGGTCGGTCAGCCGAACATCGGCGTCGGGAATGGCGACTTTGATCATCGCCTCGATATCGGATGCGGCCATCGGCACAGGGCTAGCTGGCCGCAATCTGTGCACGCGCTTCCGAAAGGCAATCCACAAGCGCTGCACGCACCTTGTCTTCGGTGGTGCCGAAAGCGGCCAGATCGGCGACCAGCTTGCGGATCACATCCTCGTCGCCGGCTTCCTCGAAATCCGCCTGCACAACAGAGCGGGCATAGGCAGCCGCCGCCTCTCCGGAAAGCGCCTGCTTTTCGGCAGCCCACAGGCCGACCAACTTGTTGCGCCGCGCCACGACCCGAAATTCGGTGTCGGCGTCATACGCGAATTTCGCCTCATGACCCTTCTTGCGATCGTCGAAACTGTTCATCAAGGCAACTCCTCGTCGCCGACACCGGCAAGCTTGCAAGCGCGAGATAGGCGGTGGGCGCGCTTTGTTCAACCGGGCATCCAGCAAACCAGCATGCATGCGTGCCATTTCGAAGCGCGCGTTTCCTTGGCAGACTGGCGCCGATCGGCAGGCAAGCAGTCCGACTTGTGCCCGGGCTTTACAGGGAAGACCCGTCGAGCTTGCACGATCGGCCGGCGGGCGGGCCGTCGCTTGCGCCTTTCCGCGAGGGGGGGCGACGGCGTGTCGTCGGTACAGTCCGGGCTTCACTTGATCCGCGGCGGGCCCTCGGTGCTCGCAAGCTGCCGCGCCAATGCCTCCAGGGAGGTGCGCAGCGCATCGTCTCGCACTCCGGAAAGATTTGGCCCGGGCGCCGCCATACCCGCCACTGCAACAGGCTTCAATCGGTCTGACGGCCGCGGCACTTCGCCCTGCACCAGCCGCACCCGCGCCACTGCTGCATAGCCGAAGATGCGGTTGACCCGCTCGATGATCTGCGGCGTCACATGCAGCAGCTGCGTCGCGAACGGCCCCTCCACCCGTATCGTCAGCGTGCCGCCGGATTTCGCACCTTTGGGAAACCGCAGCGAATCGGGCACCGACCACCGCGCGTAGACCGGCCCCACCACTTCGCGCCAGCGGCCGATCAGCTGCGCCTGGGCAAAGCCGAACTTCCGAAACGCCATTCCGCCGACACTCGGCAACAGCGATCCAACATCCTGCGCCCTGTTCCGGCGCTCGCCGCTTTCTTTCGGGGGTTTCGGCATCGCCCGCCGCTGTGCCAGAGACAGACCATGTCCGTC
>JBBRKH010000359.1:0-2258 GCA_038217965.1 Sphingomonadales bacterium
TAGTGATAGGTGGCCCAGCCGAACGGTTCGGACGATACCCAACGGCGGCCAAAGCGCGGATCATCGGCCCAATAGCCCTGCGAATAGGGCCGCCACGACAATCCGACGCCCCCGGGAACGAACACCCGGCCATAGCCGGGATGCGTATCCCAGCGCCCGTGTCGGCCGAGCGAGCCATAGAAATAATCAACCGACGCCACATCGCGGCCATACCAGCCGGCGGCTTCACGCGGATAGTCCGGATAGCCGCGATCGTATCCCGGCGCCTCGCCATAGCTGGCCATGCTCATGCAGCCGGCCAACGGCAGTGCTGCGAGAAGCGCGAGTGGGGAGCGGCGAGCCAGGCGCCGAAGGAGCGAAATGGTCATCATGGCTGGCAGTCTGCGGCCGCCTTGGTGAACGGCGATTGAACCGCTACACCCGCGCGCTGCGGGCCTGCATCAGGCTGGCATTGGCGCTGGCAATGGCCGCGGCAAGATCCGCCTCGCCGGCAGAGGCGCCAGCGCTCACGCCGACGCGCACAGATGCCGGGCCACCCGCCGGGCTCAGATCATAGCCCATGATCGCCGCGCTCGCGAGGAGCGCCTGTTGGACTGCCAGCCGATCGACCGGAACAACCGCGACGAATTCATCGCCGCCCCAGCGCGCCAGCATGCCCGGCGGCTGCACCACGCTCGCCAATCGCGTGGCGACCTGCTGCAGCAGCGCATCGCCCACCGTGTGGCCCCATGTATCGTTCACCGCCTTGAACCCATCCAGATCGATAAACAGCAACGTCTTGCCTGATCTGCCGTTTGCCCAGATGTCGGCGAGGCCACGGCGGTTCGGCAGCCCGGTGAGTGGATCATGACTGGCTTCGCGGCTCAGTCGGCGAAGCTTGCGCCTCATGGCCAGCAAGGTTCCACCAAGCAGAAGCACGGCCAGTGCGAGCAGCGGCGAGAGCTTTGCCAGCACAAGCAACAGGATCGCAGTCACGCCGGCGCTCAGCCGACAGGCTCTTGCGGGTAGGTGCCAAAGCCATGCTCGCGCAGCAGATATCCGCTGCGGCCGCCACTTTCCACACGGCACCAGCGATCGGCGCACAGGGTGACGCGCGCGACGACACCGGGCTCGGCGCGCCAGACGGCGGGCGACGAGACATCGGGCCGTGCATGCAAGGTGCGCACCTGACGCGTTACCTGCAGAGTGCGATCCTGCGACAGCATGGCCCGATCCATCCAGCCCTCGGTGCCCTCGGCATCGCGCACCATGCGCCAGACGTTCCACTCCTTCAGGATTTCCAGCGGAACACCGGGACGGGTATACACCCACAGGACGCGATATTCCTTGCCGGGGCCGGACCGCATGTAGGCCTTGCCGGATCGCAGCGATGCAAAGCGCGGAACCTTCAGCCCCGACAGATATTTCAGCGCGTCCTTGTTGGTCGGTTGCGGCGCGGCTGATGCTGCGGGCCGAACAGGCAGCGAACCTTCGCCAGCCGTCTGGGCCAGCGACGGAGCCGCAAGGGCCAGAGCAAGAGAGACAAGAAGCGCGGCGCGAGGCATGGCCTGCCTATTGCAAGACGTCCGACGGGCTTGCAAGCGCGATGGTGCTGCCTCTACGGTATGCGGCATGCCAGCCAGCCGCTTCGTCAAATACGCCAGCCGCCCGCGCGTTGTCGTCACGCGTCGTCTGCCGCAGGCCGTGGAAACGCGCATGGCAGAGCTGTTCGACGTGACGCTGAACCTGTCGGATGTGCCGTTCGACCGTGCGGCATTGGCGGTCGCAATGGCCGATTGCGATGTGCTGGTGCCAACGGTGACCGACGGGATCGATGCCGCGCTGCTTGCCGCTGCGGGCCAGCGGTTGAAGCTGATGGCGAACTTCGGCACCGGCGTCGATCACATCGATCTTGCCGCCGCCCGGGCGCGCGGCATCACCGTTTCCAACACGCCGGGCGTGCTGACAGACGATACCGCCGACATGGTGATGGCGTTGATACTGTCGGTGCCGCGCCGGCTGTCGGAAGGCGAAAAGCTTGTGCGCTCCGGCGCCTGGGCCGGCTGGTCGCCCACCGGCATGCTCGGACATCGCATCACGGGAAAACGCCTCGGTATTGTCGGCATGGGCCGCATCGGCCAGGCGGTCGCCGCGCGCGCTCGCGCATTCGGCCTGTCGATCCACTATCACAACCGGCACCGCTTGCCGGCCGCGGTCGAGAGCCCGCTGGAGGCCACCTGGTGGCCCACGCTGGATGCCATGCTCGAACGGGTGGATTT
>JBBRKH010000360.1:0-2249 GCA_038217965.1 Sphingomonadales bacterium
GGTCATTCCGCCCTTTTCCACCATCAGCGCAAACTCTTCCGCATTGCGGCCATGCTCGAAAACGCCGGCATCGGTTCCGAACGCAATCGGCACACCCGCCTTCACCGCCGCGTTCAGCCCGCTTGCCGTCTCCACGCTGGATTTCATCTCCGCGTCCGTGAAATGCTGCCCCAGACCGCGCCCCTGCTGCGAAAGCACGCCGCCGGTTGCCGCGATCTTGATCACATCGACACCACGCCGCGAAGCTTCCCGCACCCGCAGGGCGCACCACCCAGATCGCGCACCATGGTGAAGCCCGCACGCACCGTTGTGCGGGCATTCTTCGCACCGGTGGCAACGGAACGCTCCGGCGTCACGGTCACGGCTGTCAGTGGCCCGCGCCCAGGATCGACGGTCAGATGCACGTGCGTGTGGATGAGGCCCGGCAGCACGGTCGCACTGCCCAGATCGATCAGCTTTGCACCCTCCGGCACCGCCGCCCCGGCCCGCGCAAGCCGTGCCGCCGCACACGTATCGCGGTTGACAAACCTCCTGCAATTCGCCTAGGTCCGCCGCTCTTCGCGGCAGGCATCGTCTGCTCCGCGCTAAAAGCATATTGGCCTTTGGGTTCCACCCAAACAGTTTGAGGACGCATTCACATGTTCGCGGTGGTTCGCACGGGCGGCAAGCAGTATCGGGTCAGCACCGATGACCAGATCACGGTCGAAAAGCTGGACGGCGATGCCGGCAGCACGATCACCCTGGATGATGTTCTGATGGTGTCTGACGACGGCGCCATCACGCTCGGCGCTGGCGTGAAGGTCACCGCCGAAATCGTCGCGCACAACAAGGGCGACAAGGTAATCATCTTCAAGAAGCGTCGCCGGAACAATTATCGCCGCAAGAATGGACATCGCCAGCACCAGACGGTGCTGAAGATCGTTGCAATCGCCTGATCCGAACGACAGACAGACTAGGACTTCCCAGCATGGCACACAAGAAAGCAGGCGGCTCGTCCCGCAACGGCCGCGACTCGGCAGGCAAGCGCCTTGGCGTCAAGCGTTTCGGCGGGCAGGACGTGCTTGCCGGCAACATACTGGTGCGCCAGCGCGGCACCAAATTCTATCCCGGCGCCAATGTCGGCATCGGCGTGGACCACACGCTGTTTGCAACCGCGCACGGTATCGTCCGCTTTCACGAAGGCAGGCTCGGCCGCAAGTTCATCTCCATCGACGCGCACCCGGAAGCCCTTGCAGCCGAATAGACCAGCCCGTTGCACCAGAGTTCAAAAGGCCGGGGATTTCCCGGCCTTTTTCATTTAAGACACTGCACAGCATCATGATGTTTCTCGATCAGGCCAAAGTCCATCTGCGCTCCGGCTGGGGCGGGGACGGCTGCGTCAGCTTCCGGCGCGAGAAGTTCGTCGAATATGGCGGACCCGATGGCGGCGACGGCGGCAAGGGCGGCGACATCGTCTTCGAGGCGACGCAAGGGCTCAACACCCTCATCGATTTCCGCTACACGCAGCATTTCAAGGCGCAGCGCGGCGCGCACGGTACGGGCAGCAACCGGCACGGCGCGCAGGGCAAGACGCTCGTCATCCCCGTCCCCGTCGGCACGCAGATCCTGGCGGACGATGAAGAGCGCACGCTGATCGCCGACATCACCGACGCCGAAACCCGCATGCTGTTTCTGCGCGGCGGCGACGGCGGCAAGGGCAACGCGCACTACAAATCCAGCACCAACCGCGCGCCGCGCCAGTTCCAGCAGGGTTTTCCGGGGCGTGAAATGGCGGTCTGGCTGCGGCTGAAGCTGCTGGCAGACGTTGGCCTCGTCGGCCTCCCGAACGCCGGCAAATCCAGCCTGATGAACGCCGTTTCCAATGCCGGCGCCAAGGTCGGCGCCTATGCCTTCACCACGCTGAAGCCGCAGCTTGGCGTCGTCCGTCACAAGAATCGCGAGTTCGTGCTGGCAGACATCCCCGGCCTGATCGCCGGTGCGGCAGACGGCGTCGGCATCGGCGATCGCTTCCTCGGCCATATCGAGCGGTGCCGGGTGCTCTTCCACCTGGTCGACGCCAGCGGCGAAAGCCCCACCAACGCCTACCACACCGTCCGCGAAGAGCTGGAAGCCTATGGCAACGGCCTCGCGGAAAAGCCCGAAATCGTCGTGCTCTCCAAGGTGGATGCCGCCGACGGCCGCTCGCTCAGCAACGCGCGCCGCGCCATCGCCCGCCACACCGGGCACGATCCCCTCCTCGTCTCCGCGAT
>JBBRKH010000361.1:0-2236 GCA_038217965.1 Sphingomonadales bacterium
GGGGGGCGACGGCTGGTGGGCAGCGGCATGACGCATCGTCTGGCGGTGCTGCCGCTGGTGGCTCCCCCGCAAGAGACGCTGGAGGAGGCATTCGGCTGGTTTGTGGCGGCCGCGCGCGGCCGGCTCGGCTTTGCGCCGCAATGGCTTGCAACGCAGGAGATGGTACCGGCGGAGCGGCTGGCCCTGGCCGGTGCACCCGAGGTTGCCCGCGCGGCGCTGGCGCGGCTTGCACCCGATTGTGCGCTGCCGCTGCTGGTTTTTGGCCCGGCGGGCGCGCGACCGCATTGCTGGCATCTGGCGGATGGACGGCGCTATGCGCTGGTGCCGGCGGGGGCGCCGTTGGCGGTGCTGGCGCACGAGCTTGGGCATCTGCTGTTTGGCTGGCCGGATCTGCGGCTGCCGGCGGGATCGTTTGCGCGGTGCCTGATGGCGCCGATTTCGCCCGGGCCGCCGGACTTGCCATCGGCTGCCATGCGAGTGGCGGCCGGGTGGGAGGATCCGCTAGCATTGGTCGCCGGGATGCGGGCAGACACCCTGCCCGAGGGGCAATGCTATATGTGGTCAGACATGCTCATCGAGCGGCAGCAGGCGGCTCTGGTGGGCTTCCGGATGGCAGGGCGGGCGGTAGCGCTGGCGTTTGCGGTTCCAGCAACCGATGGCTGTGTGCTTGCGGTGGCGAGCCGGGCGAGGGGGTAGACCTCATGGCTGATCCCGCCGAGAATAGCCTGTGATCCCGGCGGAACGCCGCAAGCGCTCCTCTCGCGCCGGCCAACAGGCCGAACTCGATAACGCTTCCCCATCGAGCCTCGGTATCAGTCCCGGAACGGGTCGCGGACGAGGATGGTGTCGTCGCGTTCGGGCGATGTGCTGACGAGGGCCACCGGGCAATCGATCAGTTCTTCGATGCGGCGGATGTATTTGATGGCGGCGGCGGGGAGATCGGCCCAGCTGCGGGCGCCTTGCGTCGATTCGTGCCAGCCTTCGAAGCGTTCGTAAACCGGTTTCGCAGCGGCCTGGTCGCGGGCGCTTGCCGGAAGGTGATCCATCATGCGGCCGTGCACATCGTAGCCGGTGCAGACGAGCAGCTCGTCGAAGCCGTCCAGCACGTCGAGCTTGGTGAGGGCGATGCCGTTGACGCCGGACAGCGCAATGGACTGCCGCACGAGGGCGGCATCGAACCAGCCGCAGCGGCGCTTGCGGCCGGTGACGGTGCCGAATTCGCGCCCGCGCTCGCCCAGCCGCTGGCCGACCGCATCTTCCAGCTCGGTGGGAAAAGGGCCGGAGCCGACGCGCGTGGTGTAGGCCTTGACGATCCCGAGCACATAGCTGAGCGCGGCGGGGCCGAGGCCGGACCCGGCTGCTGCCTGGCCGGCGACGACATTGGAGGAGGTGACGAAGGGGTAGGTGCCGTGATCGACATCGAGGAGGACGCCTTGCGCCCCTTCGAACAGGATGCGGGCACGCTGGCGGCGCTTGGCGGCGAGGACATGCCAGACGGGGGCGGCATAGGGGAGGATTTCGGGGGCGATGGCTTCCAGCTCGGCGATGAGGGCGTCACGGTCGACTGCCGCGACGCCGAAGCCGGCGCGCAGGGCATTGTGGTGCGCCAGCAGGCGGTCGATCTGCGGAGCGGCGGATTCGACATCGGCCAGATCGCAGACCCTGAGCGCGCGGCGGCCGACCTTGTCTTCGTAGGCCGGGCCTATTCCGCGCCTTGTGGTGCCGATCTTGCCGGCGCCGCTGGCGTCTTCGCGCAGCGCATCGAGATCGCGGTGGAAGGGCAGGATGAGCGGGCAGGTTTCCGCCACCATCAGGTTTTCGGAATCGATCTTCACGCCCTGGCCGCGCAGGCGGGCCATCTCGTCGCGCAGCGCCCAGGGATCGAGGACGACGCCGTTGCCGATGCAGGACAGCGTTCCGCGCACGATACCCGACGGGAGCAACGAGAGCTTGTAGACCTCGTTGCCGACGACCAGCGTGTGGCCGGCGTTGTGGCCGCCCTGGACGCGGACGACGACATCGGCGCGGGCGGCGAGCCAATCGACGATCTTGCCTTTGCCTTCGTCGCCCCACTGGGCGCCGATCACCACTACGTTTGCCATCAGGGGTCCTTAGCAACGGCAGCGCTGCCGTTCCAGATGTGGGAGCAGCCGGCGGCGGTGTCGGCGGGCGAGAGCGCGGCGACGGTGGCGAAGCCCTCGGCGCGAAGGGCCGCGGCGGTGGGCGCGGCGGTGCC
>JBBRKH010000362.1:0-2216 GCA_038217965.1 Sphingomonadales bacterium
CCCCGACCCTCCCCCCTGCAGCGGGGAGGGAGATGGTTGGATCGCGCTCATGGCTTCAGGCTCTCGACGAAGTGCCGGAACAGATAGTAACTGTCCTGCGGGCCGGGGCTGGCCTCCGGATGGTGCTGCACGCTGAAAACAGGCTGGTCGATCAGTTCCAGCCCGGCCAGCGACCGGTCGAACAGGCTGATGTGGGTCGCGCGCGCACTGGGCGGCAAGGTATCGCCGTCCACCATGAAGCCGTGGTTCATGCTGGTGATTTCAACCTTGCCGTCGCTCAGCCGCTGCACCGGGTGGTTCGCTCCCCGATGCCCCTGGTGCATCTTTGTCGTGATGGCACCGATGGCGAGGCCGAGCAGCTGGTGGCCGAGACAGATGCCGAACAGCGGCTTGCCGGTGCCGAGCCAGGCCTGGATGGTGGGGACGGCATGGATGCCGGTGGCGGCCGGATCGCCCGGGCCGTTGCTCAGGAACAGGCCGTCCGGCTCCAGCGCCATGATCTCGTCGAAGCTGGCGGTCGCCGGCACGACCGTGACGCGCGCTCCGGCATCCACCAGCTGCCGCAGGATCGCGCGCTTGATACCATAATCGATGGCGACCACATGCGGCGCGTCGGCGGGCAGGTTGCCGCGCCTGTAGCCCTCGCCCAGCTTCCAGGGGCCTTCGTCCCAGCGCCAGCTTTGGGTGCAGCTCACCTCGTTCGCCAGATCGAGGCCCTCCAGCCCGCTCCAGGCGGCGGCTTTGGCAATCAGCGCGTCGATTTCGAAAACGCCATCAGCTGCGTGCGCGATCACCGCATTCGGCGCGCCGCCCTTGCGGATGCGCCGGGTGATCGCGCGGGTGTCCACGCCGGACAGTCCAATCCGTCCCCACTTCGCCAGCCAGTCGGCAAAGTGGCTTTCGCTTCGAAAATTGGACGCAGCAGTGATCGGCTCCGCCAGCACGCAACCCAATGCGTGCGGGTTGAGCGCCTCGATATCCTCGCCATTGGCACCGACATTGCCTATGTGCGGGAAGGTGAAGGTGATGATCTGCGCGGCATAGCTCGGATCGGTCATCACCTCCTGATAGCCGGTCATCGCGGTGTTGAAGCACAGCTCGCCGACCGCTTCGCCGGTGGCGCCAAGGCCTTGCCCCCAAAAGACAGTTCCATCGGCAAGGCAAAGGACTCCGGTCGCGCCCTGTGGTTGGCGCAAACGGGGGTCTTCGGCCATCGGCAGATCCTTGGGAGCACGGGTTTTCGGCTAAGGCGTCCGGTTAAGGCGAAGGCCCCTTCTCGTCAATGGCAGCAGCAGCGACTATGTGGGGAAAACAAGGAGATTTGCATGATCCGCGACGCTATCAAGTCCGCTCTCATCACGGCGATGAAGGCCAGGGAGCAGGCGACGGTCGGCACCATCCGGCTGATCCAGGCGGCTATCAAGAACCGCGATATCGAGGAACGCGTTCGCGTTCCGACCGCCAAAAACGGCGAAGCACGAACGGGTTCGAGCCCGCCGGATGATGATGTGCTCGTGTCGGAAGTGTTGCAGAAAATGGTGAAGCAGCGGCGCGAGTCGATCGCGATGTTCGAATCCGGCAACCGGCCCGAGCTGGCGGCGTTGGAAGCAGCAGAGGTGGCGGTCATCGAAGGCTTCCTGCCGCAGCAGATGGACGAAGCCGAATCCGCCGCCGCAATCGCTGCGCTGGTCGCCGAAGCGGGCGCCACCTCTGTCAGGGATATGGGCAAGGTCATGGCGCTGGTGAAGGAGCGGCTGGCCGGCAGAGCCGATATGAGCCGGGCCAGCGCGCAGGTGAAGGCGGCGCTGTCCTGACATGGGCCTGCCGGCTGATTTCCTGGATGAACTGCGCAATCGCGTGGGCCTTGCCGCGCTCATCGGCCGACGGGTGAAGCTCGTTCGCGCGGGGCGCGAAATGAAGGGGTGCTGCCCGTTTCACAACGAGAAGACCCCCAGCTTCTATGTAAACGAAGACAAGGGCTTCTACCATTGCTTCGGCTGCGGTGCGCATGGCGACGCCATCGGCTTTGCCATGGCCGACGGCGGTCTGTCCTTCATCGAGGCGGTAAAGCTGCTTGCCGCCGAAGCGGGTCTTGCCGTGCCGGAGAGTGCGCCTCGCGATGCCGACACTGCGCGGCGGGCAGACCTCACCGATCTGCTGGACTTCGCGGCCCGCTGGTTTGCGCAGCAGCTGGACGGTCTGAAGGGCGCGGATGC
>JBBRKH010000363.1:0-2215 GCA_038217965.1 Sphingomonadales bacterium
ATCGGCGGTGGCAATCCGCAGGCCGCAATGCACCAGCAGAACCGCGCCATCGAGTTCGTGCTGCTGCTGGCCCTGCCGGCTGCATTCGCGCTGGTGGTAGCAGCCGAGCCGATCATTTCAGGCCTGCTGCAACAGGGCGAATTTACCCGCGAGGACACAGTGGGCGCCTACACGGCGCTGCAGGCCTTTTCGCTGGGGCTGCCGGCCTATGTGCTGATCAAGGTGCTCACCCCCGGATTCCACGCGCGCGGCGACACGCGCACGCCGATGCGGATCGCGCTGGTGGCGATTGCGCTCAACCTCGTGGGAAACCTCACCCTCATCTGGCCCTTCGGCCATGTTGGCATCGCGCTGGCAACGGCGATTTCGGCCTGGGTGAATGCCTTCCTGCTGTGGTTCTATCTCAACCGGCGCGGGCATTTTTCGATCGATGCGGGGCTGGCCCGCACAGCGCCGCGCATGGTGGCCGCCGGCGCCATCATGGCGCTCGCGCTTTTCTTGCTGGTCGATCCGATAATGCCGTTCACGCAGAGCGGCTTTGCGATGCGGGCGCTGGCGGTGGTGGGGCTGATCGGCGTCGGCATGGTGGTGTATTTCGCAGCCGGGCTGCTCTTGAAGGCCTATGATCCGCGGCAATTGCTGGCTGCCTTCAAGCGAGAATCGTGATGCGCATCTTTTCCGGAATCCAGCCGACCGGCAGCCTGCACCTGGGCAATTATCTGGGCGCCATCCGCCAGTGGGTTCGGATGCAGGATGCGCTGCTGCCGGGGCAGGAGGCAATCTACTTCATCGCCGACATGCATGCGATCACCGTTTACCAGGAGCCGGCCGGCCTGCGCCAGGCAACGCGGGAGATTGCCGCTGCGATGATGGCAGCCGGCATCGATCCGGCGCGCGCCATCCTGTTCAACCAGTCGCAGGTGCACGAACATGCCGAGCTTGCCTGGGTGCTCGAATGTGTCGCCCGCATCGGCTGGTTGAACCGCATGACCCAGTTCAAGGAAAAGAGCGGCAAGGATCGCGAGGGCGCGTCGGTCGGCCTGTTCGCCTATCCCGTCCTGCAGGCCGCCGACGTGCTGCTTTACAAGGCGACGCATGTGCCTGTCGGAGACGATCAGAAGCAGCATCTGGAGCTGGCGCGGGACATCGCAGCGAAGTTCAACACCGACTATTCCTGCGAGATTTTTCCGTTGCCGGAGCCGCTGGTGGCCGCCGCTGCGCCGCGCGTTCGCTCGCTCCGCGACGGCTCGGCGAAAATGTCGAAATCCGATCCGTCCGACATGAGCCGGATCAACCTGACCGACACGGCCGACGATATCCGCCAGAAAATCCGCAAGGCGAAAACCGATCCGGAGCCGATCCCGCAAACTGCTGCCGGGCTGGAAGGCCGTCCGGAGGCGCGCAACCTGGTCGAGATATATGCGACCCTCCTGGATCGCCCGGTGGCATCCGTGCTGGACGAGTTTGCCGGCCAGGGATTCGGGCAGTTCAAGCCAGCGCTGGCCGAGCTGATCGTGGCTACGCTGGAGCCGATCAACGCGCGCTTTCGCGATCTGCTGGCGCAGCCGGATAAAATCGATGCGGCGCTGGCGACCGGTGCTGCCCGGGCGCGCCCGCTGGCGCGGGAAACGCTGGCCGAAGTTCATGACGCGGTCGGCTTCCTGAAATGAGCCTGCCCGCCGGCATCCGGGTCGGCCATGCGCACTGCGCCGAAGCGAAAACCGGGGTAACGGTCATCTGGCCCACAGCACCGGTGGTGATGGGCGTGGATGTGCGCGGCGGCGGGCCTGGCACGCGCGAAACCGATGCGCTGAAGCCCGACACACTGGTCGAGCGCGTGCACGCGCTGGTGCTGGCCGGCGGCAGCGTGTTCGGTCTGGCCGCCGCCGATGCCGTTGCACTCGAGCTGGCGCGGCGCGGCGAGGGTCTCGATCTGGGGCACGGGCTATTCGTGCCGGTGGTGCCGGCGGCCATTCTGTTCGATCTCCACAACGGCGGCGACAAGGCTTTTGCGCAACGCGGGGGCCCACCGCCGTCCTATGCGGCGCTCGGGCTGGCGGCGCTCGCGGATGCGCAATCCACGCCTTTGGCCGCTGCCGTTGGCGCCGGGTTCGGCGCCATGGCCGGTTCGCGGCCAGGCGGCGTCGGAATCGCCTCGGCAGCGCTGACCGGCGGCGGCATGGTGGCCGCGCTCATCATCGTCAACAGCTTCGGC
>JBBRKH010000364.1:0-2213 GCA_038217965.1 Sphingomonadales bacterium
ACCGGATTGACGTCGCGCCACAAACCTTGCCCGCTGCATCGCCGCCCCTTCATCGGCACCATGTTTCGATCGACGAAAACCAATCCACGATCGCCACCGGAATCGAGCGAAACAAGGAACTTGTCATCGCTCGCGGCGCAACGGTGAAGGTGTCTTCTGGTTTCTGCTTACATCCTCCTGGGTCGGCCGGTCAGGCAGCGTGTGTACGACACCGAAGTCTTGGAGACGCCGCGCACGAGCACGTGATCTGCCATCGCCAAGCAGCTTCGGAAAGCTTGCGAACAAAACCGAATGCTTCAGTTTGCCGCCCGCGTTCCAGAAACTCATGGAAGCACAGGAATTCCAATGCCGCTTTTCAAAGTATCTCGCCCGTTCCCGTCTGTGTAAATCGTGAACTTCGTGCCGATTTTTCCTGACCGCCCCTGAAAAACCCGCCCCGGCACTCCCGTTGTCTGTGCATGTGGCCACCTGGGCGGCGGAAGTTTGCCGCTCGGGTGGCCAGAGGCACGAGTAGCCCCCGACGAGCAACGTCTGTTCGTCTCTTGCCCCACCACGCAATGCGCTGATCGAACTCGTCGTCCGGCGCCGGTTGCGCCTGTGGATCGCTCTTATCCGGCAGGGCGCCCGCCATCTCCCACAGCGGCGGCCCCCGCGCCGTCCGCAGACGCGGTGGTGAAGTCGGCTCATCCAGATGACCGGGAATCGCCTTCATCACCCCCGTCTCGGTGATGAAGGCGATGATCTTCATCGCGCCGCCGCACTTCGGGCACAGCATGGGCAGCACCTCATGGATGCGAGCGAGCAGAAGTGCCAAGACGTTGCGCGCCGCCTGGCGATGTGCCGGCTCTGCCGCCGCCGCCGCCGGCGGGATCGGTTCGACCAGCGTCGGTGCAAAGGCAATTTCAGTGGGATGGGCCAGTGCGGTGACAGCATCCCGTAGCGTCGAGTTGGGTGCCAGCAGCGATCGTGGCCTGCAAGAAGGCTGGCAAATATGTCGGCATCTGCGGCCAGGGGCCCTCCGACTACCCCGACCTCGCGCAATGGCTCAAGGACGAGGGCATCACCGCGCTCGGGTTGAATCCGGATACGGTGGTTGGTACCTGGAACAAGCTGGCCCGGGCGCCCTGATGTCGCACACCTGCTATCGGCTTCTCCCTCTCCCCGCCTGCGGGGAGAAGGCCGGGGTGAGGGGCTCCCCTCAACGGGGGGTGTGAACGCGATCCCGAGGAGCAGGCTGCTCATCTCCGGCATCGTGCCGGGCATACTCACGGCGCTGATCTACTGCGTGGGCATCTACATCATCGCCCGCTGGTGGCTGAAGCTCGCGTCGCTTGCCAACATGACGATCACCTGGGTGGATCGGTGGAAATCGCTCTACGGCGTCTCCGGCATCGCCATCCTGTTCCTGCTTGTCGTGGGCGGCGCGATCAGCATGGCCGCGATGTTGAAGAGAAGCGCGAGGCCTTCGCTGGTGCCGCAGGTGATTGCATCCATGCTGCTGGCATCGATGTTGGGCAGCGCGTCCTCGCCGCCGGTGGCCGGCTCCTGCGGCGGAACCAGCATGACCGCGAAGACAATCGGCGCCGGCGCGCTGATGAAAGAGGCCGCGAGAATGTGGCCGAGTGCGCCCGGGATTCGGTCCCCGGGAATTCCGGCGTACAGCGCCGTGACCATGCCGGCCGACAGGACGATGAACAACTCGCCACGCGAAACGCGCGCGAGATAAGGCTTGAGCAGGAGCGGCGCCTCGACCATGCCGACGAAAACATTCGCCGCGGTTGTAAGCCCCACCGCGCCACCCACACCCGGCAGCTTTTCCAGCAGCAAGGAAATGAGTCGCACCACAGCGGCAGGATGCGCCAATGGAACAACAGCGTCGACAGCGCGCTCATCACCAGCACCAGCGGCAGGGCGCGAAACGCCAGCACGAAGCTCGCGCCCGGCGCCGTTTCGGCAAACGGCAGCGGCGCCCCGCCAAGAAACCCGAACACCATCGAAGTGCCGGTGCGGGTGGCGGCCTCGAGGGCGGGCATCGGATCGTTGAGGCTGGCGAACAATACCTGCGCACCGGGCAGCTTCAGGAATGCCAGTGCCAGCACCCACTGGAGCACCACACCGCCAGCGCCCAAGACCGGCTAGCGCTTCGCGCCGTGGCCGATGGCGTTCGCAGCTTCGGGACGCGGCACCAAATGCGGTCCATGAAAAGTGCGATG
>JBBRKH010000365.1:0-2205 GCA_038217965.1 Sphingomonadales bacterium
CTTGACCCCGAACAGGTCGAGACGCTAGCCGTATTTTAAGGCGGCCTCAAGAGTGTAACTGCGGGGCTGCGGCGAGCGGTGCATCGGCAATGAATGGTGGAATGGCGGCAAGCAAGGCTTCGTCGAGCCTTTTCATATCGATGCCAGGCCGCAAATCGGCCAGCCTGACGACCGGATGGGCAGCGATTCCACAGGGAATGATGGCGTCATAGGCCGACAGATCGGTGCTCACGTTCAGCGCCATGCCATGAAAGCTGGTCCAGCGGCGCACGCGCAGACCGATGGCGCCGATCTTGCCGATGCCGCCGCCTGCATGCACCCAGATGCCGGTGCCGGTGTCGCTGGTGAAGGCTTCCACATCAAGCAGTGCGAGGGCATCGATCGCCCATGTCTCCAGCGCTGCCACGAGCGCGCGGACATCGCGCCCGCGCCGCGACAGATCGAGCATCACATAAACGATGCGCTGGCCCGGCCCATGGTAGGTAAATTGCCCGCCGCGACCCGAGGCGATGACCGGAAAGCGGCCCGGGATCAGCAGGTCGGCCGCGTTGGCGCTGGTGCCGGCCGTGATGACGGGTGAATGCTCCAGCAACCACAGCCGTTCAGGCGCTTGGCCGATTGCCATGCTGGCGACATGCGCTGCCATCGCGTCGACGGCGTCGGCATATCCGGTGAGGCCCGGGCTGACCAGCCACTGCGGGGCACGACCTTGGGGCAGGGCGGCGTTCATCGCCGATCGGATAGTGGAACGGCGGACAAATTTACAGCTTTGTGCGACGAACAGGCTTTTTCCCGAGTCCCTACTCTGCTAAGGACGCTTTGCATGATCATGAAAGCATTGGCATTTCGGGCAGTGATCGGGGGGCTGCTGGGGCTTGCGGCGCAAGCGGCGGGAGCCGTCAGCCTGTTCGAGCAGCCCAAATATGCAGCCTTTCTGGTCGATGCCGGGACCGGCGAGGTGCTCTATTCCCGGCAATCGGACACCGAACGGTTCCCGGCATCGATCACCAAGGTGATGACGCTCTACATGGTATTCGAGCGTCTTGCCGCCGGCACGATGAAGCTCGACGACCGCATCGTCATGAGCCGCCATGCAGCAAGCCAGCGACCTTCCAGGCTCGGCATGAAAGCGGGCGGCACGCTGACCGTCGATCAGGCGATACGGATCCTCGCCACCAAATCGGCCAACGACGTGGCCGTCGCCGTGGCTGAGCATGTTGCCGGGTCGGAAAAGGACTTTGGCGACCTGATGACCAAGCGCGCCCGCAGCCTCGGCATGCGGAACAGCCGCTTCGTGAACCCGTCCGGCCTTCCAGACGCCCGGCAAATCACCACCGCGCGCGACATCTATATTCTCTCGCTCGCCATGATTCAGCATTTTCCGCAATATTACAGCTACTTCCAGCAGCAGCAGTACAGCTTCGGCAACCAGGTGTTTCCCAATCACAACCACCTGCTCCGCACGATGCCGGGCGTTGACGGGATCAAGACCGGCTACACCAATGCCGCCGGCTTCACGCTGGCAGCGTCTGCCGTTCGTGACGGGCGGCGGCTGATAGCGGTGGTGCTGGGCGGCCCCAGCCGGATTGCGCGCGACAGCAATGTAGAGGGATTGCTCTCGGCGGGCTTTGCCGTGCTTGCCGCGCGCGACCGTGGGCGCGCCGTGCAGGTGGCCGATATGCTCGCCGAACCCGGCGATCTGAACGACGCGCTGCTGACCTCGCTCGTCGAGCAGGGCAGCAGCGAAGACCGGAAGTCCGCCCGGCCGCGTCGCTGACGGCAGCGCCGCTTGCAACCTGCCGCCGAAGTCCTGCATGTGCCTGTTCCCGGTGGAGCGCTGCATGCCCTGGCGTGGGGAGATGCTGCGGCGCCCCTGCTGGTCTTCTGCCACGCAACGGGCATGTGCGCCGAACTTTATGGTTCGCTGCTGGCGCCGCTCGGGGCTCGTTTTCGGGTGGTGGCCTACGATGCCCGCGGCCATGGGCTGACCGACCTGCCGACCGATGCGGCTGCAATCCTCGATGACTGGCTGGGCTATCGCGATGATCTGCGGGCACTGCTCCGGGCGCTCGGCCACGGGCCGGTCCTGCTGGCCGGCCACAGCCTCGGCGCGACGGTCGCCTTGCAGGCGGCAGTCGAGACGCCGGGGCTGGCGCATGGCGTTTTGCTGATCGAGCCCGCGTTCGTTCCGTTTCGTCTGGCGGC
>JBBRKH010000366.1:0-2193 GCA_038217965.1 Sphingomonadales bacterium
ATCAGCCAACCCAGCCACGCCCCACCGAACAGCACGCTCATCGCCGCCCATATGACAAGCGCGCGCCAGCCGGTCTGCACCGGCATGTCGTCTACCAGATCCTTGTCATGATGAACCACCACCACCCAGCGTGTTCCAGCGATTCCAGCCGCCGAAAACCGCCGCGCCGCGCCATCGTAGAACCGCTCGAACCGGCGCGCCTTGCCGGGGTCTGCTGCAGCGGCGCGCAGCAGATCGCGAAGATCGTCCGCCGCGTCCACCATCTCGTCCAGCCGCTCCGCTCCCGCCCGCCCGGCTTCGCGGTGCATGATGACGGGGAGCGAAGGGTCGCGGGTGTCCACCACCATCAACTCGTAGGGCGGTGGCAAAACGGGTCGCACCAGAGCCGGCAGGCTGGTGGTGGCCACCAGATAGGCATCCGACCCTCCGGCACCCTGCCCGTCATGCCATCCGGGTGCGTCGGTTTTCAGCGCAATCACCGTCTGCGGGATGCCATCCTGCAAGGCCATGACCTGCGCCACCGAATAGGGGCGCGGACGCGGCCCGGCGATCTGTCCATCCACCAGCCCGGGATGCCCGATCGCCAGCCGGCGGAAATAATCCCGCCCCGAAAGCTCTGTGCGGCCACCCGGGAAAGCCCGGCAGGAAACCGCCCTGAGGCCGGCGAGCCGACGACCTGACGCATCGACCAGGCCGGCGAGCTCCAGCAGCGGCAGACCGGTTGCCGCGTCGGCGCTGGCACGGCAAAGCGGCGTCTCCACGCAGCGCATCGGGCGCGGGTCTGCGACGAGCGGGATGCCGGAGGTGACAAATCCGGGCGGCAGCGTTGCCCTGCTCCAGCCTTTCGGCAGGGCGGGCGGCGGCGGCTGGCTCCATTCCTTCGCCATCGCATCGCGCAGGCAGCGTTGCACATCGGCGCTGGGCAGCTGCTCCCGAGGTCCGGCCGGCAAGGCGGAAAACGGCGCGTTCGCGGCGACCGGCATCTGTGCAATCCACCGCTCCTCGGCGAGCGATGTCGCCGGAGCATTCATTGATTGTCTGGGAAGGGCCGCCAGACGGTCGGCCAGATTCCCCGCCGCTGCAACCCGGCTGGATATTTCCAGCCCGGCCTGCGCGGCCACGGCTTCGGCGATTTCTCCGCCTTGGGCTTCGGCGGCTGCGCGGTGCGCGGAAACGTCGGTCAGCACCAGCACCAACAATGTCGCCAGGCTGGCGGCAGCCGGAATTCCCAGCGCCAGCATGGCCATTTCCAGCCGCCCGATGGCTTCACCCGGCCCCAGCAGGATCAGCCGTGCCGCTGGCAGCAGCACCAGCACCATGCCGATGGCAAGGGCCAGACAGATGGTGAGCAAAAGCGGCGGATCGGCCAGCTGCCGCCACACTTCGGCTTTCGGCATCAGCCCGACGACATAGCAATGCCCGCGCTCGCCCGGGCCAACCGCCTCCTTCTGCACATCGGCCGGGCGACAATCGGCAAAGGTGTCCGCCGGGGGAAAGAACGGCCGTGCATAGGCATAATAGCTGCGGCCGCCGACGCTCAGCTCGACGGGATCGAGGGTTTCGATCAGTCGCGCCGGCGCTGCCCTGGTCTGCCCCAGCGCGTCGATATCCTCGGTCGAAAGGCCACTGGCCTTGGCAAGCACCTTGCCAGCCGAGCCCAGCACGTCGCCGGTGGAAGCACTCGCTTCGGGCTTCAGTGCCTCGATGGAAGAAAGCGGCAGTCGCTCCGGCCCGACCTGTGTCAGCACGGCGCCCTCGGGCGACGCCACCAGCAGGGCCGTGAAGCCCTGGTTCGCACGCGTCTGCAGCAGCCCATCGACCGGAATGACTGCACCATAGCAGACCTGCAGATCACCTGCCGCCACGTCTCCATCCGGCAGCGCGCTCGGCTCGATATCCCGCAGATACGCCGACACATTCGCGCCCTGCAGCCCGGCGCGCTGATCACGGGCGTAAATCTCGGCCACCGGGAAGCGCCCGATCAGCTTGAGCATGCCGCTGCCGCCAGCCAGATAGTTGCGCACGAAGGGCAGGCCGCCCTCCCTTTCCCGCACCCGGGCGGCGATGGCATCGCAGCTTTCCGCGCTGCCGGTGGCATAGACGACGCGGTATTCGCGGAGCGCCGGATGCCGGAGCGTGGCGCGCAGTTTCCAGCCATCGCGATAGTCGCGTTCGTCTTCGGACAGTCCACCC
>JBBRKH010000367.1:0-2147 GCA_038217965.1 Sphingomonadales bacterium
AGGATATATCGAAGACAATCTGTGGACGGGCATCGGTCGCGCCCGCTCGGGCTGCGGCGCCGCCATCGTCGGCGATCCCGATCAGGTGCTCGCCAAGCTGGACGCCTACACGCAGGAAGGCATCGAGGCCTTCATCCTTTCAGGCTATCCGCACGCTGCCGAATGCGACCTGTTCGCCCGGCATGTCCTGCCAAGGATGCAACACGGCCCTCTGCTGCTCGGCTGAACTCGCCTTGTCCCGTTTTTGCGGCGGTGGGGAATGCTCTGGCCGATGCCTTGTTTCCTGGGAAGGGCGACCAAAGTGCGCCTGGTCCGCCAACAACCCGCCATCTTCACCAACATCCTTTGGGCGCTCGGAACCTTCGGGCTGATCGACGGATCCACCGTTTCCGGCCTGACCTGTCAGCCGCTGCCCGAGCCGGCGAGCTGGGGCTGATGCTCCTCGGCTTCGGCTTCATCGGTTCCGCCATCCGCCGACGCCGTCCACTGGCTGCCCAGTCTTTTGCCCCGGCAACGCCGGTCGACCCGCGTCGGTGGCGGGCTTCGGTCGGTGTTCTGCCTTGCAGTGCTAGGAAGGCGCGCGCGCCGCATCACATTCAGGCGCTGCCCGTCCGTGCGCCGATCAAGAGCAGCCTGCGAACTGCATATATTGCCAGTATCACATTAATATATCGCAACAATTCGCTTCATCCTGTTTAATGACCATTCTGCGGAACGTTTCAATCGATCCCCTGTTCAGATTGCAGGACGGCACTGTGCCGATCCGATCCAGGGAAAAAATCATGCAAAAACCATTCCAGGCAGCGTTGATGGTGAGCGCCGCAACGCTATCCATGGCGCTCGCCACAATTCCCGCCGCCGCCGTCAGCATCATGCCGGGCGACACGTTGCTGCCGCCCGACGCATACGGCCCCATCTCTGCCACACAGGGCACACTGCAAGCCAGCACCACATTCGTGGGATCGGCACTCACCTTCAGCGCCATTTTCCGTCAGGCAGTGTATCTCAACACGCTCGGCACGCTGGATTTCTATTATCAGGTCGTGCAAACCGGACCTGGCTCCATCGGTGAAAATCAGGAAATCAAGTCCTTCACGGTCGCCGATTTCCAGGGCTTCACGGTCGATGGCTTTGCCGCAGCGGGCGATCCCGACGGCGCAGGCATTTTCGCGTCGGCATTCAACCCGCCAAGCTCGACGACGACATTCGGCCGCTCGGGCCCGATCGGGCGGGTCGTGCAAACAGACTTCGGTGGCAACGGTCTCGTGCAGGGTGAAACCAGCGCAACCTACATCTTCCGCACAAACGCCACCGCCTTCGACTTCCGCGGCACCTTCGGGATCATCGATGGCTCCACGGTGTCCGGCCTCACCTATCAGCCGATTGTCGCAGCCGCCGTGCCCGAGCCCGCGATGTGGGCAATGATGGTGCTGGGCTTCGGTGCTGTCGGTTCAACGATGCGCCGTCGTTCGGCCGCACGGTCGATTTCGGCCTGAACCGATATCAGGATTAGGGATGCTGCCGGTGGTTCGCCACCGGCAGCATTTTTTTGTGGTTCAGCGCACCCCGAGCACTGCGCGGGCCAGCGCCATTGCGCTGTCCCGGCTGGCCGGAAATCCGGCCGCCACCCACTGCTGCTCCACTTCACCCAGCCGCCGCGAAACCTGTGGCCCCGGCGGCAGCCCCATGGCGATCAAGTCCTTTCCGCTTATCGGCAGGCGTGGCTTCTGCCAACTTTGCAGCGCGCCGCGCCACTGCGCCGCGCGTGAATCGCCGGTCAGCAGCATCCGGTCCAGCGCTGCCTCTGCGCCGATGGCATAGGCCAGCGCCCGCGGATCGGCCGGCACGGATGCACGATCTGCTGCCGCCACGAGCCGCTCGCGCTCGCTGTTCGAAAGCCGCAGACGGCGCGCCAGGCCGTCGGCCCCGGCCGGATCGACGGGCAGCATCGCCGCCAGGCGCCGGATGGCATCGGCTGCGGCCCCGGCGTGCAATTCCGCAGCGATCAGCTCGGCCAACAGCGCGTCCGCGCCGGGCAGCAATTCGGGCAGCACCGGCTGCACGATGCCGTGCGCCTGCATGGCCCGCACCGTGCCGACCGGGGAGGGCAGGGCGAGCAGCTTCAGCAGCTCGTCGCGGATGCGTTC
>JBBRKH010000368.1:0-2144 GCA_038217965.1 Sphingomonadales bacterium
ACAATGGCGCAGGTGCACACCCTGGTCGATGCAGCGATCGACGAATGCGAGCGCTATTATCCGGTGTTTCAGTTCGTTCTGTGGGGTGGGAAATCACCGCGCGACGCGCTGGCCGCCGCGCTCATCGAAACCGAAGGCGAAGCCTGAAGCCTGACCGGAGACCGGGGTGGAGGCCAGAGGCTTTCGAGTCGCGCTCATATTTTCGGCAAGTTCGCCTCCGAGTGGTCGGCCCCAGCCATGCCTGGTCTGCATTGCACCCCGGCGACGATTGCATGGCTAGCCCCGCGATAGCGGGCCATGATGTTGATCCTGAAGCTTTTAATCAGGCTCGGCAAACGCCGGCAGAGTGCCGCGGCATGAGATTTGTGTATCACTCAAATTATCGCTTGACGCAAACTGAGCCCAACTTTAATCACTGGTTCATCGAATTGAGTGTCACTCAGACCAGCGAGGTCTGCAGACACCCACGCGGACAACCGGCCCAAGGTGGGCGAGGGGCCGCGGCACTGGTGAAAGGAAGTCTCATGCGCTCCATTTTCTTCACGGCTCCGCTCGCGATCATCGCCACGGCCGCAACGCTGGTGCTGACTGCCGCTCCGGCGATTGCTGGCACCGAAGCATGCACCGTTGCACCGGACAAGCTGCGCGCGCTTGCGGCGTCTGCCGAGCCGGCTGCACAATCCAAGGCCGTTCGCAACATCAATCTCGGCCAAGCGCTCTGCGAAGCCCGCAACAAGTCGGAGGCCGCCAAGAAGTTCAATCTGGCTGCCAAGGCACTTGGCACCGACCTCGCCGCTGTTCTCTCCGGCGAAAAGGTTGCTGCGGTTCAGTAACGCTTCCCAGCTAGTCCCCAGCTAGTCCCCAGCTAGTCCCTTGGGCGGGCCGCATCCCCTCATTTGCGGCCCGCCCGTCCCCGAAGGGCGGCCACTCCCTGCCGGAGTTGCCGCCCTTCGCTTGTTGTCCTTGCACCGTCGGCATGCCAGAAGGCCGCGGGAAAGGGATGCCGGTGCCAGACGTTGCTCATCTCCAGCTGCAGGTGGACGGCGCCATTGCGCGCCTCGTCCTTGCCCGGCCGAAAAAGCGCAACGCCATCGATCAGGCGATGTGGGAAGCCTTTCCGCCGCTGATCGAAGCTGCCGTCGCTGATTGCCGCGTCCGCGTGGTTGTTGTGCAATCTGCATCGCCGGGGATCTTCTGTGCCGGTGCAGACATCGCCGAGTTTGCAACCGCAAGCGGGTCTGCCCAATGGCGCGCTGCCAACCAGGCGGCCATCCGGTTGACCCAGACGACGCTTGCGCGCTGCGTGAAGCCGACCATTGCGGCCATCGACGGAGACTGTGTGGGCGGCGGGTGCGGGCTGGCACTGGCCTGCGACCTGCGCATTGCCTCGTCCCGCTCCCGGCTCGGCATCACGCCGGCAAAGCTTGGGCTCGTCTATTCGCTGCACGATACCAAGCTGCTGGTCGATCTTGTTGGCCCGGCGCAGGCGAAGCGCATGCTGTATACCGGGCAGCTGCTGAGGGCAGACGAGGCGTTGCGGATCGGCCTGGTGGACGAGCTGGCCGACGATCCGCACGCCGCCGCCGACGCGCTCGCCGCCACGATCATTGCTGCCGCTCCCTCGAGCCAGCAGGCAACAAAGGCGATCATACGGCAGATCCTGGACGGCGCGGCCGACGACACGCCCGGCAGCGCGCGGATTTTCGACAATGCGTTTACCGGCAGCGATTTTTCCGAGGGAGTTGCCGCATTTCTCGCCAAGCGCTCGCCACGTTTCGGCGAATGACAGCGGGCATCGCCGAGGAAATCGAAGGGGCCAACAGCCGCTGCCTCATTGTTTGCGAACATGCCTCCAACCGCGTGCCCGAAGGCTTTGTGCTCCGCCTGCCAGCAGCGGTGATGCGCACGCACATCGCCATCGACATCGGCGCTGCCAATCTGTCGCGGGCACTGGCCGGGCGGCTTGGCTGCGGCGCGCATCTGGCCACGGTCAGCCGGCTGGTGGTCGATCTGAACCGGCCGGCGGATGTTCCAAGCCTCATACCGCAAGTGAGCGACGGCGTTGCCGTGCCGGGCAATATCGGCCTTGGCGATGCCGAAATTGGGCGGCGCCGCGAACTGCATCGGGCCTTTCATGCCCGGCT
>JBBRKH010000369.1:0-2107 GCA_038217965.1 Sphingomonadales bacterium
CCGGCAGCGATGTTCTCGCCGACTTGCCGCCACCGGTAACCTTGGTCTCTTGCGCGGTCGCCAACGTCGCTGCCGTCGTCGCCACGATGACGAAAGTAGCTCCGATTCGCCATATCCCGGCTGTGGGCAAGGGCCGCAGCGCCCAGATCGGCGATCCAGGCGAGCGGCGGCGCTGCACTGAATCGTTGGTCGCCGCAGGTTCTGGCTTGCGCGCGCGCGATATTGGTGAGCCTCAGGATTTCCCGTCCGGCTTGCCCCCACTGGCCCAGGTCGGCGGACACCACAGGCCGAGCCAGCAGGATTTGCCAGGCGACACCTGCTCGCGAAACACCGATCTGGGCGTAGTACTGGCTCAGCAGTTGCTGGCAATAACGCTCCCTAACCAGTTTCATGACGGCAGCCGCATCGGCAGGACCCGAGACCCGGATTGCCTCGACCCGGGCTGCCTGATAGCCCTGCTCCTTCAAGGCCTGCAGCAGGTTGCCGCCGGCTCCGGGTCTGACGCGTGCCAGGGCAGCATCGGGCGCAAGCGGTCCTACCGCATCGATGCGCTCACCCTGGCAGTTTTGGGGTTCGCTGCGATAGGCATTGATGAGACCGACGAGTTCATTGCTTTCTTGTGCTAATGCAATGCCGCAGGCCAGCCCGGCAGCCGCGAGACCGCAGCGAGGCCAGCATTTGCGCATGACACTGAGGTTCACCGAATCTCCCTTTGCCAGGACCGCTGCGTTCAATTTGCGGCCGTCCACTCCCAAGCCCGACATCCTTCCAGATTGATTGTGCGTCAGCGCGCGCGGGCCCTGTGTGCTTTATCGCACAGACGACGCCGAAGAAACCGGTCACGCCGGAACACCCCTTCGGCCGTGGCAAGGAGCTGTACTTCTGGAGCCTGATCGTGGCGTTACTGATTTTTGGCTTGGGCGGCGGCATGTCGATCTACGAAGGCGTCGTGCACATGCGCCAGCCCGAGCCACTGACCAACCCTTTCTGGATCTATGTCGTGCTGGCGCTGGCGGCACTGTTCGAAGGCGCGAGCTTCTTGGTCGCGCTGCACCAGTTCCGCCGCCAGTCGGCAGGGCGGCCATTCTGGTCTTCACTGCATGGCAGCGACGGCGCGGCTTCGGTCGTCATCGGCGGCATCCTGGCGGGTGTGGCGGTGTTGTCGCGTAATCGCATCGATTTGCCGGCCATACGCAATTGAGCATTCTCGCCAGAACGCAGATTGACCCAACCTCCGGATGGTTGGAACACCCTCCGGGCGGTTGTTCCGGGCGGTTGTCAAAGCGGGCCCTGGACTCCACTGTGAGCCCTTGCGATTGATAACTTTCGCGACTCCGCCGATCGCACGTAGAGTCCCCAATTCTTCAGGCAACAAGAAAAAAGCGGCATGCCGGCACCGTCCCAGCAGCTGGCACTGCGCTCATTCGGTGGCCCGTCACGCGAGTAGGAGATCCCATCGCGCACAGGGGGCTGCGGTCCGGTGGATTGCATCATGACGTCGCTTCGCAGGAAACGCGCCGCTTGTGCAAGTCGATGGAGTAAGCCAGCGACCACCAGCAGGCGACAATCCGGCCATGGCTCAAGGCAAACGCATTTCTGCAGACATCGGTGCTGATGCGCTGCAGGCAATCAAGGACATGGGCGCCGCCGCCAGACAGGCTCGTACACGCGCCGGTGATGGTCAGGCCGCAGCTGCCGCCTGCCTGGGCGTGCATGTCCAGACCATTGCCCGCATCGAATCGGGCGAACCCGGTGTCGCCATCGGGCATGTGGTGGGCCTGTTGTCGCTTTACGGCATCCATGCCACGCTGCAGCCACCGCCGGATACGATGCCCGCGTCAATACCACCCCGTCACCAGGAAATCCCATGATTCCGCCCGATGAAGACAGGTCCCTTTCCGCGCACTCTGGCGTTCTGCGGCTCCTGACGGTCCTGGTGACCATTGCACTGGGATGGATCCTGGTGCCTTTCTACGGGACGATCTTGTGGAGCGCCATCATCGCGCTGTTGTTTGCGCCGCTTTACCGCCGCATGTTGCCGCGCCTGCGCCGGCGGCGCACCCTGGCGGCTTTGCTGACGCTGCTGCTGGTGCTGCTTATGGTCATC
>JBBRKH010000370.1:0-2087 GCA_038217965.1 Sphingomonadales bacterium
CGATGCGCGCATCGGTCGTTTCGAGATAACAAGGCTGCGCATCGAGAAGCCGGTTTTCGGAACGGCGGAAACCCTGTTTGCCGCCGGCCGTGTCGACATTCGCAGTGGTCGCCTGCTGCTGGACATGCGTGCCACTGCCAGTCGGGGCGACCGGTTGCTGCTGCTGCTGGACGCCGAGCCGGATCGCAACCGGTTCGATCTGGGCGTCGATCTGCAGGCCCCGGTGGGCGGGCTTGTCACCGGTCTCGCCGGAGTCGAGCAGCCCATTGCGCTGGACATCTCCGGCTCCGGCAGCTGGGCGATCTGGCGCGGGCGGGTGGATGCGGACCTCGGGCCGACGCGGGTGGCAGCGCTGGCGATCGAGGCCGATGATGGCCGCTTCCGGCTAACCGGCAATCTCGATGCGGCGCCATTCGTGGCCGGTCCTGCGGCGGCGCTGTTGCAGCCGCTGGTGGCAATCGATGCCACGGCAAGCCGCGAGGGCGATCTTTTCGATCTGCGCTTCGTAACCTCCACCCCGGCGCTGGCGGTGTCCGGCGGCGGGCGGATAGACAATGAAGAGCAGCTTTTTCAGGCATTCCGCGCCGAAGCAGTGCTGAAGCAGCCGAGGCTGCTGAACCCTGCTCTCTCCGGCAGCGGATTGCGCGCCACGGTCGCGCTGGAGGGCGAGGTGCGTGCGCCGTCGATACGCTGGACAGCGGCCGCCGATACGCTGCGTTTCCAGGGCGATGCAGGCCCGCTTGGCGCCGACGCGCTGGCTGCTTCCGGCAGCGTTCGCCTCGCCCGGGGCACGCAGCCGCTGGCAATCCTGTTTGATGCGTCGATGCAGCAGACATTCGGACTGCCCCCCGAGATCGCGGCGCTGATGCAGGCGCCGCGCCTTGCCGGCACCATCAGCTTTGCCAATGGTGCCACCCGCGCCACCGGAATAACGCTCACCACCACCAGCGTCAGGGCAAGCGGCGATGCGACCTTGCTGGCCAATGGCAGGGCAAGCGGAACATTCGACGCAGCGCTGGCGCGATATGTCGTGCCGCAGCTGGGCCCGGTCAGCGTGCGGGCGGTCGCCCGGTTCGATCGGCTGCCGGGAGCGGCCCCTTTTGTAGACGGGCGGTTCGAAGCCCGCTCGCTGGGGCTGGCCAATGCGGCGGCGGCGGAATTTCTCGGCGGATCGCCGGCAACGGCAGGCAATTTCACCCTTGCAAAAGATGGCACCATTCTGGTGCAGCAGGCCCGCTTCGACAGCCCGAATCTGACCTTTGCCGACGCTCGGGCCACCTATGACCCGGCGTCCGGACAGTTTACCCTGGCGGCGGCGGGAAAGAGCCGGCCCTATGGTCCGGTGGCGATCGCTGCCAGCGGCACGTCTGCTGCACCGCGCGCCACGTTGAAGCTGGCATCGCCCGGTTTCGGTTTTGGCGTGCGCGGCCTTGTTGCCGATATCGCGCCGGCGCCGCGCGGATTTCAAATCATTGCCACCGGCGACAGTGCACAGGGCCCGCTGGAGGGCCGGGTGGTGCTGGAAATCGGCGATGGGCGACCGCTGGCAGCCGACATCGAGCGCATCGCGATTGCCGGGCTGGAGGCAAGCGGGCGCGTGGTGCAGACCGCCGCCGGGCCGTTTGCTGGAACCATTGCGGTGACCGGCACGGGGCTGGAGGCGGAAATGCTGCTGTCAGCGCAGGGCGGGCTCCAGCGCGTGGATGCAACGGCACGGGCCAACGGCGCCAGAATTCCGCTGGCAACGCCGGTGCAGATTGCCGCCGGCACAGCGCGCTTTGCCATTGTGCTGGTTCCGGATCGCCCCACCATCGCCGGCGAATTCAAGCTGACCGGTGTGCGGCGCGACACGCTCGTGCTGACATCGGCAAGCGGCCGCGCGGACATTGCCGGAAACAGCGGAACGGCCCGCATCGATGTCGCCGGCAAGGTCGCCGATGGCCAGCCCTTCGTGACGACCGCAAGCGCGCGGTCGATTGCAGGCGGCTATGCCGTCGGGCTGAACGGCAGTGTCGGCAAGCTGCCGCTGAAGCTTGCCAATCCGGCCCGCATCATGCGCACGGCCGGCGGCTGGGAGCTGCTGCCGG
>JBBRKH010000371.1:0-2076 GCA_038217965.1 Sphingomonadales bacterium
TCGGCGAACTGGCTCATGCCGATCACGTTGGGCGCCTCCACCCATTCATAGGCGTCGGCATAGACCTGCAGGAACCATTCGTGCACCTCGAACGGATCGATGCCGGCCAGCAGGGCGAAATTGCCCAACACCATCAGCCGCTGGATATGGTGTGCATAGGCGAGGTCGCGGGTCTGCTCGAACGCCGCATCGAAACAGCGCATACCGGAGCTTCCGCCCCAGTAGAAGGCGGGCAGCTTGCGGACCGCCGCCAGCGCATTGCGCCGCACATAGTCCGGCCCTTCCAGAAAATAGACGCCGCGCACATATTCGCGCCATCCCATGATCTGCCGCACGAACCCCTCCACCGAGTTCAGCGGCGCGCCACCTTCCAGCGCGGCAACCGCGGCCGCCACGCATTCGCGCGGATCGAGCAGCCCCAGATTGATCGACGTGGAAAGCAGCGAGTGGAACAATGTCTCTTCGCCCTCGGCCAGCGCATCCTGATAGTCGCCGAAATGCACCAGGCGGGTGTCGATGAACGCCGCCAACGCCCGCAGCGCGTCGTCCCGCGTCACCGGCCAGCCAAAGCGCTCCAGCGTGCCGAAATTGTCGGCAAAGCGGGCTTTCACCATCGCCATCACCTCCCGGGTGATCGCGTCGGGCGCAAAATGCGGTGCCGGCGGCGTCGGCATGCCCTTGGGCAGCGGCTGGCGGTTGTCCTTGTCGAAATTCCAGGCGCCGCCCAGGGGCTTGCCGCGCTCCATCAGGATGCCCGTCTCCTGCCGCTGCCAGCGGTAGAAGTCTTCCATGCGCAGCCGCCCGCGCGTCTCGGCCCAATCGGCAAATGCTGCCCGCGATACCAGGAACCGATCGTCTGCGAGCAGCGTCACCGGCACCCCGCAAGCCGCCTCCCAGCCGGCCTGCATCGCGCACACCCGGTGCTCGCCGGCCTCCACCGCCATCACCCGGCCGGCCGCATGGCGCGCAACCGCAGCGCACAGCGCATCGGTCAGACCGCCGACGCCCTCCGCCAGATAACGATAGTCCACCGTCCAGCCCCTGGCGCGCAACTCTTCGGCAAAGTGCCGCATTGCCGAAAACACCAGCACCAGCTTCTGCTTGTGGTGCGGCACATACGCCGCCTCCTCGGCCACTTCCGCCATCAGCACGACGGACAATGTGCGGTCAGCGGCCTGCAGGGCGGCAAGGTCGTAGCTCAACTGGTCACCCAGTACGGACACGATGGTCAGCATCGCTTCGCCTCTCATCCGCACCGGCTCGCGGCAACCCGGCACGGCGTCGCGGGGGGAATAACGTCAGCCGCTCGTAATGAAGACAGCACCATCGAAAGGACGATACCCGGATGAAATATTTCCTGCCCACAATAATCCCGCTTGCCGCGCTTGCAGCGGTGCCGCTGTTTGCCCAGACTTCGGCACCGGCCACACCCGAAGCCCGTTCTGAAAAGCAGGCCGAGCGCTTCAAGGCTGCCGATACCAACCGCGATGGGGCGCTGGACCGCGCCGAATGGGAGGCACAGCGCCGCGCCAACGATCCCTTCTCCCGCGCCGACGCGAACAAGGACGGCAGGCTGAGCGAAGCCGAAATGCAGGCCATGCGAGCCGATCGGCGTGGCATGCATGGCGGCCGTCACGGTGACAAGCGCGGCTGGGGCAATCCGGCCGCCTTGTTCGAGAAGGTGGACGCCAACAGGGACGGCAGCATCACCAGCGCCGAATGGCAGGCCGCCGGGCGCAAGCCGGAAGGCTTTGCCCGCTTCGACACCAGCAAGGACGGCACTGTCACCCGGACGGAAATGGAGAGCGCGGTGGCCGCGATGAAGGCCCGCCGGTTGGAAAAACAGGGCAGCTGATCCAGGCAATGATTCGCGCGGGCCAGGCCCGCGCGCATCAGTCAGCCTTTTCCAGCCGAAGTGCAGTGAACAACATGGCAACGAATGTTACCCAATAGAGCGAGATCGCGGCCGAAACCGCCGCGCTCAGGAGCTCGAACAACCAGCGCCCGATGCCCCAGCCGTCTGCCGCCTGACCGCTTGCAACCGTGGTGATGACGCCCACCGCCGCTCCCAGCCCG
>JBBRKH010000372.1:0-2061 GCA_038217965.1 Sphingomonadales bacterium
ATGCCATCGATTGCTCCAAGGCCGCGGCCGAGCTGGGCTATGCGCCGGCGCGCGATTTCGCGACCGGCTTTTCTGGAACGCTCCGCTGGTATCTGGACAATGAGCCATGGTGGCGCGACATCCTCGACGGCAGTTACCGCGCCTGGGTGGAGGCCAATTACGTCTCTCGCGGTGCAGCGAAAGCTTCGGCCGAGTGAAACTGGACCCGCGTCTCGGCAGAGCAATCGACTGGCTGCGGAGGCATCAAACCAAGCTGACTGCGCTGGTTGCCATTTTCGTCATCGTGGTTGCCGGGCTGGTGCTGGCGGAGGTGCTGAAGGAGCTGAGCTTTGCCGATGTGGTGGCGGCGATGGCAGAGATTTCGACGCGGCACATCATTGCCTCGATCCTGCTGGCCGCGCTCAGCTATTTCGTGCTCACCTTCTACGATGTGCTGGCGCTGCACGCGATGGGAAAGCCGCAACGCTACTGGCGCGCGGCACTCGGCAGCTTTTCCGCCTATACCTTCAGCCACAATCTGGGATTTGCGCCGATTACCGGCGCGGCGGCGCGCTGGCGGGCCTACAAGGGCACCAATCTGGACGGCGCCGACATTGCGCGCATCGTGGTGCTTGCCGGGGTAACGTTCTGGCTCGGCATTTTTGTCATGCTGGGGGTGTTTCTGCTCATCTTCCCGGGAGCCTTGCGATTTCATGATTCGGTCATGGCCTATCCGGTGCAGGCAACGCTCGGTGCGCTGATCCTGCTAGCAACGGCCGGTTACCTGATACTGTGCGCGCGGCAGACCGGGCCGCTCACCGTCCTCGGATGGACCCTTCCGGTGCCGACGCTGAAGCAGGCGATGATGCAGTTCGCGCTCGCCGCGACCGACATCGCCATTGCGTCGGCGGCACTTCTGGTGCTGATCCCCGGTGCGGACTGGGCGCTGTATCCCGATTTCGTTGTCGCCTATGTGGTCGCGGTCGTGATCGCACTCATCACCCACGCTCCGGGTGGGCTTGGCGTGTTCGAGGCGGTCATCCTGGTCACGTTGCCGGAGGTGGACAAGGCGGCACTGGTATCGGCGCTCATCCTCTACCGGGTCATCTATTATTGGGGTCCGCTGCTGCTGGCGGCATTGCTGCTGGCGCTGAACGAGGCGCGCATGGCGGCCGAGCGCCGACGCACTGTTCAGACTTGAGACAGGGTTGCCCGGCTATTGCAAGCCTTACCCCTATGACTCCTCTTCGCGGCGCCCGGTGCATCATCGGGCGCCGTTTTTCTGGGTCGAATTCGGCTGCAGTTCAACAGTTTACCATGCTCCGCGAATTTGCAGCCGTTCGTTGATTGCTATGCAATCATCGCCCGCAGCATCCACGCCGTCTTCTCGTGCACCTGCATCCGCTGCGTCAGCAGATCCGCCGTCGGCTCGTCGCTGGCATCGTCCGCCAGAGGAAACACCGAGCGTGCCGTCCTGACAACGGTCGCCTGATCGGCCGCAAGCTCGGCGACCATCTGCTCCGCGGTCGGGACGCCGCTGGCTTCTTTCACCGTCGAGAGCGCCGCAAAGGCGCTGTAACTGCCCGGCGCAAAGGCACCCAGCGCACGAATGCGCTCGGCGATCTCGTCAACGGCGAGGCCCAGCTCGGTGTATTGCCCCATGAACATCTGGTGCAGCGTGTTGAACTGCGGCCCGGTGACATTCCAGTGGTAGTTGTGGGTCTTCAGATACAGCGTGTAGGTGTCCGCCAGCAGCCTCGACAGCCCGTCGGTGATGCCGGCCAGCTTGGCAGCCGGAATGCCCAGATCGAGCGCCAGCGCCGATGGTGCACCGGGCTTCGCAGCCTCTTTCACCGACGCCTTTTTCACTGCCGCCTTTTTCACCGATGCCTTCTTCCCGGGCACCTTCTTCCCGGGCGCGGCCGTGCTCACACTCTGCTTCGCCATCCCATTCCCCTTGTATCAGCGCACTTCAAATGCGGTCACCTTGCCGTTCGTCGAACGGCAATCCATGCTGAGCGCCTGAATCTGGTTGTCGTATGTCGTGCTCAGCCGCGCGAGGATCATCCAGCCGTCACCGGA
>JBBRKH010000373.1:0-2044 GCA_038217965.1 Sphingomonadales bacterium
GACAGCGATGCGTTCGGCCCATATGCGTGCCGTGCCGCTGGCCATCGCGCCCATGACCGCCACGGGTTCCGCCGGCACATGGGTCTGATCGATATGCGCACCAACGAGGCCGGCGAGCGGGCCGGGCGCGCCGGGCAGCCACAGCGCATTGCCGGTGTCCTTCACCCCCGATCGCGGCCCCAGCACCAGATGTCCACCGGCCCGCACATAGGCGGCAAGCGCGTCTGCATCCGCCGCGCTGATCACATGCGGTGATGGCGCGACGACCAGTTTGTAGCGCGCCAGATTGTCGGGCGTACGCACGACATCCAGCCCCGCCACCGCTGGCTTTGTCGCGCGATAGAAATCGGTGAACAGGGTAAACGGGTCGAAATCAGCCGTCATCGGCTGGCGCTTGATCGCCCAGCGGCTGGTGAAATCATGCAGTATTGCCGTATCCGATACCGGCACGCTGCCGGCGATAGCGGCGCGCACCCGGGCGAATTCCGCCCCCACCTGCGCCACTTCGGCATAGACCGGCTGCGGTCGACCGCCGACATCGGTCAATGCGCCGTGAAACTGCTCCACCCCGCCCGGCGCAGGCCGCCAGGTCCAGAACGCATAGCCATCCGCACCATGCGCCACCGCCTGCCACGCCATGGCCCGCACTTCGCCCCTGGGCATCGTATAATTGCGCTCGGCCCAATTGGTATTGCCGGGCGCGGTTTCCATCACCCAGACATTGCGGCCCAGAAAGCCGCGATTCATGTCGTGCAGCAAGCCGCCTTCCGCCGGATCGACGCGCGCACCGGGGAAATACCAGTCCCATGTCACCAGATCGAGCGGTTGGGCCGTCAGCCCGAAATCGAAATTATCGTATCGGCCGGTGTAATTGGTGGTGATGAACTTCGGCCGCGGCAAATGCGGGCGGATCGCATCGATCTGCACCTGCTGATAATCGCGCCACTGTTCGCTGAAAAACCGCATCCAGTCCAAATAGAGCGCCGGCGCATCCTGGGCTTCCGGCACCGGTACCTGCGCCCAGTCGTCATAGGTCAGGCTCCATTGCGCCGTGTGCCAGGCGAAGTTGAGCGCGGCAACGCTGCCATATTTCGCCTGCAGCCAGCGTTGAAACCGCGCCCGGGTTTCGGGGTCGCGGGTATAGCGGCCATATTCATTGTCGATCTGAAACCCGATAACCGCGGAGTTGCCGCCGTAGCGCGCCGCCATCGCTGCCGCGATCCCGCCGGCCTTTTGCCGATACAGCGCGCTGCCGACCGAAAAATGCCGGCGAGCACCATGGCGCGCTGTCTGGCCGTTCGCATCGACCGACAGCACTTCGGGATATTTGCTGGTCAGCCAGGCCGGCGGGCCGGCAGTGGGCGTGCCGATCACCACCTTCAGGCCATGCGCCTGTGCCGCAGCAATTGCTGCATCGAGCCAGGCCCAATTGTAGCGGCCCTCGCTCGGCTCCAGCGTGCTCCACGAAAATTCGGCGATGCGGACAAAGGTGAAACCCGCCGCCTGCATCAGCGCCAGGTCGGCATCCCAGCTCGCCTGCGGCCATTGTTCGGGATACCAGGACGCGCCATATTCCAGCACGCCGGCGCTGGCCTGTGCGACGGCCGCCGGCTTTTGCGCCGCGTCCACGGGCCCGGCCACCGCGGCCAGCATCAGACACAGGCCGATCGACAGACGCATCACAGGCTCCAGGCTATGGCGACCGGCAGCGGGACGATGCCCGCTGCCGCATCGCATTATCGGCGGAACGTCAGTTGAACGCCATAGAAGCGCGGCGTTTCATAGCTGGCGTTCAACCCCTGCGAGCCGAACACGCCGCGGTTCTTCACCGCCACATTGCCGATATTTTCGATGAACAGGTCGACGCCGAACCGATCATCCTTCGACCGCCAGCCGAGCCGCGCATCGAATTTGGCATAGGCCTTCTGGATGTCCAGCACGGTGTTGAAATCGGTGTTGAAGAAGGAGCTGGAGATGATGGCATTGGCCGATGGCGTCAGCACGCCGGCGTTGCCCAGGTCGATATCATAACGCCCGCCAAGCG
>JBBRKH010000374.1:0-2032 GCA_038217965.1 Sphingomonadales bacterium
CATCGTGGTGGCCGGGAATCAGCAGCCCGTGCCAGTGGATCGCGGTCATTTCCGGCAGCTCGTTCTTCAGGTTGACCGTCACGGTGTCGCCCTCGCGGAAGCGCAGCACCGGGCCGGGAACGGTGCCGTTCACTGTAACAACGGTGTCGCGCTGGCCGGGGTTCACCTCCAGACGCTCTCGTTTGGTGACGAGATCGACAGTCACATCGGCCGCGACAACGGCGGAGCCGGCGACCAGCAGGGCGCTGCAGGAAAGCGCGCGCAGTGCAGGGAAAAACAGGTGCATCGGGGTCCTCGTCAAAACGTCTGTCCTCCGGCTATACGCGGTCCACGCCAATGCTGCGAATCCGCTCAGGCGGGCCTGCTGCCGCCAACCGAAGGATAGTCAGATGGACGCCTGCTAGGTGATGATGTCAGCCACCGTTCTGGTCACCGCCGCAATTCGGCCCCGAGTTCAGTATCCGCGCAAAACAGGCCGGTCCGCAGTGGATGGCGTCACACCCGCTCGATGATGATCGCCGGCGCCATGCCGCCGGCCGCACACATCGTCACCAGCCCGCGCCGCAGGTCGCGTCGTTCCAGTTCGTCGAGCAAGGTGCCGATCAGCATCGATCCGGTGGCACCGATGGGGTGGCCCAGCGCGATGGCGCCGCCGTTCACATTCACCTTGTCCCGGTCCAGCCGCAGATCGCGGATGAACTTTTCCGCCACCACCGCAAAGGCCTCGTTGATCTCCCAAAGGTCGATATCGTCCACCCCAAGGCCCGCCCTGGCCAGCACCTTGCGCGCCGCCGGCACCGGGGCGTTCAGCATCAGCGTCGGGCAATCGCCCATGTTGGCCATGGCCACGATCCGCGCGCGCGGCTTCAGGCCGTTGGCATCGGCGTAGGCGCCGGAGGCAAGCAGCACGGCGGCCGCGCCGTCCACGACGCCCGACGAATTTCCGGCGTGGTGCACATGCCCGATCTTCAGATCCGGATAGCGCCGGTTGATGAGGCCGCGAAAGGTCGTGCCGGCCGCATCCAGTGGCATGTCGGCAAGCCTGGCAAAGCTCGGTTCCAGCGCGGCCAGACCTTCGGCCGTCGTCTGCGGTCGCGGAAATTCCTCGCGGGCCAGCGCCAGCGTGCCATCCTCGCGGAAAACCTGGATCACCGACCGGTCGAATGCCCCTTCCGCAATCGCCTTTGCCGCCCGCTGCTGGCTCTGCAGCCCCAGCGCGTCCACATCGGCGCGGGAAATTCCCTCCATGGAGGCAATCGCATCGCCGCACACGCCTTGGTGCGATTGCGGATGCGACAGCTGCAGCCGCGCATTGCCCGATCCCATCATCATCGGCGCAAAGCCCGCCGCGCGCTCGTCCGCTGCCATCGTCGCCGTCAGGCTCATCATCTCGGTGCCGCCGCCGATCACCAGTTCCTCCATGCCCGACATGATGGACGCCGCGGCGAAATTGACCGTGGTGATTCCGCCGCCGCAGAAGCGGTCCAGCGTGGTGGCCGATGCGCGCAGATCATAGCCCGCATCCAGCGCCGCCATCCGCCCCAGATCGCCGGCCTGCTTGCCCTTCTGCGTGCTGGTGGACCAGATGATGTCGTCCACATGCGCCGTGTTCAGGCCGTTGCGGGTCTGCAGCGCGCGCAGCACGGCGGCGGCCAGATGCTGCGGATGCATGTCGGCAAGCGAGCCCTTGCCCACCTTGCCGATGCCGCGCGGCGTGCGAACCGCGTCGATGATGTAGGCGTCCGGCATGGTGATGGTCCTTCCTGCAACGGGTCGAACGCGGATGCGCCACGCCCGACCAAATGCCAACCTCGCACATAAGTGGAGCGGTCGACGCCTTGGTTGACGCCTTGGTCTACACCTCGCCGGCTGGCGCTGTTGCCTCCGGCAGCGGGTTGCCTCCGGCAGCGGGCGGAGGCACCTGGCCGGCCGGCCTCACCCGGGAAAGGCGCAGGTCAGCGCCCACCTCACCCCCGGCCGGTCCAGTTCGATCCGGCTGCAATATTTCAGCACATCCTGCCCCACCGAAATC
>JBBRKH010000375.1:0-2030 GCA_038217965.1 Sphingomonadales bacterium
TCGATGCAGCGCTCGATCGAATAGGTCGCCTCGGGGCGGCCCGCGCCGCGATAGGCATCGACCGGAACCGTATTGGTGAACACCGCCTTCACGTTCACATAGACGTTCGGCACCCGGTAGTTGCCCGCCATCAGCGTGCCGTGCAGGAATGTCGGCGTGACTGTGGCAAAGTTCGAGAGATAGGCGCCCACGTTCGCCATCGTCTCGGTCCGGAAGGCGAGGAATTCGCCCTCCTTGGTCGCTGCAATCTCGATCTTGGTGACATGGTCGCGACCATGCGCGTCGGTCAGGAACGATTCGCTGCGTTCCGCCGTCCACTTGACCGGACGGCCCAGTTTCCTGGCCGCCGCCAGCACCAGCGCCTCTTCGCCGTAGTGATAGATCTTGGAGCCAAACCCGCCGCCCACATCGGGCGCCACCACGGTCAGCTTGTTTTCAGGAATTCCGAGCACAAAGGCCGCCACCAGCAACCGCGTCAGGTGCGGGTTCTGGCTGGTGGTGGTCAACCGGTAGTCGCCGGTGCCGGGGTTGTATTCGCCGATGCTGGCGCGCGGTTCCATCGCGTTCGGCACCAAACGGTTGTTGACCAGATGCAGCGTCGTCACATGCGGCGCGCTGCGGATCACCTCGTCGACTTTCGCCCGGTTGTCCTCGATCCAGCCCCAGTCATAGCAGAGGTTGTCGGGGATCTCGTCATGCACCCGGTTCGTCGCATCGGCCACGGAAGCGGCCATGTCGACGATGGCGGGCAGCGCCTCGATCTGTGCCACGATGGCCTCGGCAGCGTCGCGGGCCTGGGCATGGGTCTCGGCCACCACGGCAGCATAGGCGTCGCCGACATGGCGCACCTTGCCATGCGCCAGCACCGGGCGCTTGGGTTCGCGCATCGGCGTGCCGTCGCGGCTTTTGATCAGCCAGCCGGCCGGGTTGCCGCCGACATCCTTGAAATCCTCGCCGGTAAAGATCGCCAGCACCCCCGGCATCGCGGCGGCGGCGCTGGTGTCGATGCTGCGGATCACGCCATGCGCGATGTCGGACCGCAGGAAGACCGCATGCGCTTGCCCGGCCACGACATGGTCATCGGTATAGTGCCCGAGGCCGGTCAGAAACCGCACATCCTCGCGCCGTTTCACGGCGACGCCAATTCCGCTGTCCTTGGGCATTTGGCTGTTCTCCCCGTCAAGCCATTTGGCCCGGCGACGGCCCAGGGGCCGCCACCGGTCTGTCGCAATCCGTCACCCGAGCCTTTGGCTACTTGGTGGCGGTAAAGAACGTCTCGAGCGTTTCCGCGGTAAAGATCCGCTCTTCATCCGTGGTCTCGCCATGCACGACAAGGAACGCGTTCACGACGGTATCGCTAACCCAGGGACACATGATCGTCACGTCCTGGTCGCCGGGGGTAAAGTCCCAGCCATAGACGACCCATTCGGTCGACTGGTATTCGAACCCGCCATGGCTATTGATGTAGCGGTCCATCGCGTTCTGCGCGCGCGCCATGCAGGTTTCCCGGTCAGAGAACTGGCCCAGGTCCATGTTGGTATAGCCCTCGGCAATGCCGAAAGCGGGGATGATCGCCACCGCGACCGAAAGGAAAATCGACTTCTTCATTCTGCTGCTATCGCTCCTATTTCCTGGCCGCTGGCGGCCAACACCGCCTTGACGATGTTGTGGTAACCCGTGCAGCGGCAAATGTTGCCTTCCAGATACTTGCGTACTTCGGCCTCGGACGGCTTGGGGTTTTCGGCCAGTAGGGCGGCCGACGACATCACCATGCCGGGCGTGCAGAAGCCGCACTGCAACCCGTGGTGATCCTGAAATGCCTGTTGCAGCGACGAGAGCGAGCCATCCGCATTCGCCATCCCCTCGATGGTTCGGACCTGCGCGCCTGCCGCCTCGAGTGCGAACATCGTGCAGGACTTGACCGCACGGCCGTCGACATGAACGACGCAGGCGCCGCACTGGCTGGTGTCGCAGCCGATATGGGTGCCGGTCATGCCGAGTTTCTCGCGCAGCACTTCGACGAGGAGGGT
>JBBRKH010000376.1:0-2024 GCA_038217965.1 Sphingomonadales bacterium
TCAGATACCAGGCAATTTCGGCATAGCCGGCCGTCACCTGCGATAGCCCGCCAGCGTGTGGCCCGCCCGGTTGCGGCCCGGCCGCTTGTGAATTGTGCAGCCAGGCCCGCTGCACCTCGGTGGCAAAGCTCAATCGGCCGAACACCCCGGCAAGCTCCAGGCCTGCATTGCTATCCCCGCTTGCCGGGAGTCGTCCGGTGTCCAGCAACAGAGTGTCCAGCAGGGCTGATCCCTGCCTTGCAGCATAGCGCAGCGTGCCTGTGCTGCCCGAATCGCGCCATTTCACATTGCCGCCAATGTGCAGTCGCCCGGCACCCGCTTCCGGCGCCCACACCCCGCGCAGGGCGAAAATCCGGCTGCCCGGCGCAAACGATCCGCGAACATCGTTGCCAAAGGCGCTGGCACTCAGCAGCACATCGCCGCGCTGCCATGCCGCAACAGCGCCCAAGCGCCGACCGGACGAGAAGACATCATGCAGCTGTGCCCGCTCCAAAAAGCTCGAGCTCATCTGCGTGGAGGCCGTTTCAAGCGATGTGGGCGGAAAAACCTGCCCCACGACAAGCGTCAGTGGCGACTCCGTCGGTGCCAGCGCCAGCTGCAAATTGGTGAAGCGTAAATTGCCCTCCGCCACATCGATCTCGGCGGCCCAAGTCAGGGAAGGGCCGATGCGGCCCCGCAGTCCGGGCCGCAGCCGGCGGAATTCGGTTGCGGTCTGTGCTGCTTCGCCGTCAAGGCTCACGGCGTCGACCTGCACGGTGAAGGTCGGCTCCGCCGTCACCGCGCCAGCCGCCAGCGGCGACGCCGCCATCAGCCAGCCAGCCGCCGCCGTCAGCCGCTCAGGGAACAAGCCAACCGCCGGTCCACAGGCTGCTGCCGCTGTCCCATTTGAACAGGCCGCGCCGATGACCGGTGACGGCCAGATGCAGAAACTCCAGCCGATCCACGGTAAGCAGGATTGTGCCAAAGTTGCCGCGCCCTGCAAGGCTCTCGTCCGCGGTCGGTTCGCGCCGCTCAAGCTCCGGCGGCAGACCCGAAGTCGGTCCATCGGCCGCCACGCCCGGCGCTAGCGGCGCCGTGTAGCAGCGCCTGGCAAACAGATTTGCATCGGCCCAGGCGCGTTCGGCCACCGGCCCGTCAACCTCGGTCCGAGCCCGGCCGCCCAGCCGCAGCTGCAACCGCGCCGCAGCATCGTAGCAAAGCACCGAGACGCGCGGATCTGCTGCAATCTCGGCCACCTTGGGCGTGCGCGCATCGGTGTGCAGCCGCAGCAGCCGCAACTCGCGGCTCACCTCGCGCAGCACCAGAACCCGCGCCTGTGGTGCTCCATCCAGCCCCACGGACGCCAGCACCGGCGTGTGCCACGGCGAGCGCCTGTCGTGCGCGGCGCGTCCAAGCGCTTGCCACAGATGCTCCAGCGCCGTGTCCAGAGCCGCAAAATGCATGGCACCCGTCATGGCAGCGGGCTGCCGTCAGCCTTCAACCGGCGCCACATCCACCTTGCGCGGCCGGCCTCGCTTGCGCGGCGCGGGCGCCACATCGCTCACAGCACCGGTTTCCACGCCGTCATCCGGTGCGATCCGTGGCCTGGCCGGCTCGCGCACCGGTTCGCGCAATTGCACGCCGCCAAAGGCCACCAGCGCCGCTTCCCCGTCGGACAGGCCCGCCGGATTTGCATCGGCAAGGCCCGGCTCTTCGACGTGGCCGCGGAGATCCGGGTCGCCCTGGCGTGTCCGCACCCGCTGCCCATCGGGTCGAGCACGGCCATCAGCCCGTTGCCCATCCGCCCGCTGCCCATCGGCCCGCTGCCCATCAGGTCGAGCACGGCCATCGTCCTCATGGCGATTGCCGTTTGCCCGTAGCGAATCACGACCTTGGCCATTGTCGCGCTGCGAATTGTCACGCTGCGGATTGTCGCGCTGGGGATTGTCGCGTTGCGCATAGTCGCGCTGCATATCGGCCTGGCCATCGCGCTGCCCATCGCGCCCGCCTTCCGTCTGCCTGCCATCCTGCTGCCAGCGGCCGCG
>JBBRKH010000377.1:0-2010 GCA_038217965.1 Sphingomonadales bacterium
CTGCAACGCCGGCCCCAGTGCCTTGTCATTTTCGCCGATGCTCATCTGCGCATTGGCAAGCTCCAGATGCAGCTGCGCCCGCCGATGCGGGCTGATGAGGCCGGGCTTTCCCTGCGCAATGGCAATGGCCCGCTCGAAAAACTGCAGCGCATCGCCATAGGCGCCGGCCGCCGTTGCCGCCTGCCCGGCCCGGCGCAGCGGTTGCAGGGCGCGCTCCGGCACCCCGGCCTGGTGCCAGTGGTGGGCGATTTCGGCGCTCATCGCCCGCGCCTGTTTCGGCGGCTGCCGTTCCAGATGCTCGACTGCGCGGCGGTGCAGGAAGCTTCGGGTCCGCTCGGGTAGCGATTCGTACACGGTGCTCATCACCAGCGCCTGGGCAAACCGCCAGCGCGGCGTATCACCGCCCTCCCGCACCAAAAGGCCTTCGGCGGCAAGCGCATCCAGCTCTGCCACCAGCCGCGCGGCGGGCACCGGCACATCGAGCGCTCCGATCGCGGCCACATCGAAAGCGCCGCCAAGAACACTGGCGGCCTTCAACAGGCCCAGTCGCTCGAAGGGCTGGCTGCCCAGACGGGCGATCGCTGCATCCTCGATGCTGCCCGGAAGATCGATCTTGCGAAGGTCGGCCTCGGCATCGCGCCAGGCACCCGGGCTGACGAGGCCGGATGCCAGCAGCGCCGGCGGAATGGCGGCCAGCAATTCCCGCGTGAACAGCGGATTGCCGCGCGCCCTGGCATGCAGCCAGTCGACGATCGGATGCGTCGGCTTCACCCCTGCGACGCTCTGTCGGGCGAATTGCGCGGTGCCGGCGCGATCGAGTGGCTGCACCACCAGCCGCTGGCAAGCGGTCGGCAAGAGTTTCGCGGCCGCACCCAGCGGCGTTCTTCCGGCAACGATGGCGCGCGCCGCTGGCAGCGCTGCCAGCAGATCGGCTGCCAGCAGCGCCGACGCATCGTCCAGCCAGTGCGCGTCTTCCAGAACCAGCAGCAGCGCGCCCGGACCCAGCAGATGCTGCATGAGGCGCAACTGCACCTGCCGGGCGAGCCTCGGCCGCGCATCATGCTCGACCTGCGCCAGCGCCGGGCTTTCGGCAAGGGTGCGACCGAACAGCGGATTGGCGAGCGACGCCAAGGCCGGATCGGCCCCGGCCTCGTCCGAAAGCTCGGCAAGCGCCGCGTCCAGCCTGAGGCCGCGCGTGCCCCCCCAGTCTGCCAGCAGCTGGGCGGCGGTGTCGCGCCAGGCAAACAGCGGAGTGCGGCTGCCGAGCGGCCCGGCGCGCGCCACATGCACAGCGTGGCCGGCGCCCGCCGCGGCACCTGCCGCATGCGCCACCAGACGCGATTTGCCAACGCCCACTTCGCCTTCCAGCAGCAGCAGGCGATCGCCTTCTGTGGCCAGAAATGCCTCAAGCAGCGCCATTTCGCCGGCCCGGCCGGCAATCGGGGTGGCATCGTCCAGCGAAGCCTCGACCTGCCGGCGCCTGGCATTTCCGACACCGAACAACTGGGTGTCCGGGGCAATGCCCTTGAGCGCGCGCGCTTCGGGAAGGAAATATTCGAAGCTGTCGCCGGCCTCGCGGCGGGTTTGCGCGTCGGTCAGGATTTCGTCGTGCGCCGCCTGCATGCAGCGTGCAGCCAGATTGGCGGCACCCCCGTAAATCGTATGGTGCACTGCGGCATTGGCACCGCCGACCCCGGCGCGAAGCTTGCCGGTCGCCACGCCGATGGCGGCGTCGCTGCCGCGATCGCGGATTTCGGAGCGCAGATCAACCGCCGCCGCCAGCGCCCGCACGGCCGCCGCCGAAACCGGGGCGGGGGGAATGCCGAATCCCAATACCGCCGACATGCCCTTTTCGTCGACATGCACCTTGTCCAGCAGGCCGCCATGGCGCGCTGCTGCTTCCTGCACCATGCGGACGGCGGTGTTGACATCGTCCAGAGCCAACCGGCTCAACGCTTCCGCCCGAAACAGCCGCACAAAAAGAATGGTGGCCGAGCGCAGCTCCGCTCC
>JBBRKH010000378.1:0-2008 GCA_038217965.1 Sphingomonadales bacterium
ATTATTCCATGTTCATGGCCGGCACCCCGGCGATGGACCCGCGCGCTGCCAAGCTGCTGAAAATCGTTGCGGACGCAATTGCCGGCACCCCCAACAAGATTGCCATACGCGGCCACACCGACGCCGTTCCATATGCCGGAACCACCCGGTCACCCGGCCAGAACAACTGGACGCTGTCGTCCGCCCGCGCCGAGGCCACGCGCAAGGCGCTGGCCGGCGCCGGGGTGGATGCCAGCAGGTTTTCGCGGCTGGAAGGCGTTGCCGACACCGAGCCCTTCATTCCGACCGATCCCTATGACCCGCGCAACCGCCGCATGAGCGTCACCCTGTTGCAGGGTTGAGCGACTGGCCATATCGGTGGGCCGATGCCCGGCCCCCCTGCACCCCATTCACCCGAGCGCTTCTCCGAGGATGCAGCCACCTTCACTGTGAAGGGCGGCACCCCCGACCTCGAGCTCGGCGTCGAGGCCATCCGCAACACGCTGGCAACGCTGGGCCCGCAGCCGGGCGTTTACCGGATGCACGACGCCAACGACGCGATCCTCTACATCGGCAAGGCGAAGTCGCTCAAATCCCGCGTGCCGAGCTACACGCAGGTCGCCCGCCTGCCCCGGCGCCTGCAGCGCATGGTGTCGCAGACGCGCGGCATGACGGTGGTCGTCACCAACAGCGAAGCAGAGGCGTTGCTGCTCGAAGCGCAGCTCATCAAGCGCTTCCGTCCGCCGTTCAACGTGCTGCTGCGCGACGACAAGAGCTTTCCGTTCATCGCGCTCGACGAAAGCCACGGCTTTCCGCGCCTCGCCAAGCATCGCGGCGCGCGCCGCGAGCGCACGCTCTACTATGGCCCGTTTGCCAGTGCGGGATCGGTCAACACCACATTGAACGCTCTGCAGAAGCTGTTTCTGCTGCGCTCATGCACCGACGGCTTCATGGCCAATCGGTCGCGCCCCTGCCTGCTGCACCAGATCCGCCGCTGCTCGGCACCCTGCGTCGGCCGTGTCGACCAGCAGGCCTATGGCGAGCTGGTGAGCGACGCGAAGGCCTTCCTTTCGGGCCGCTCGCAGCAGGTGCAGAAGAAGCTGGGTGACCAGATGCAGGCGGCTGCCGAGGCAAGGGATTATGAACTTGCCGCCGTGTTCCGCGACCGGCTGCGCGCGCTCACCTACATCCAGGGCACCCAGGCGATCAACGCGGAGACGGATGCGCTGGATGCCGACATCATCGCACTGGCAACGCGCGAAGGGTGCGCCTGCATCCAGATCTTCTTCATCCGTGGCGGCCAGAACTGGGGCCACCGCGCCATCTTCCCGGCGCACGCCAGCGGAGTGCCGGAAGACGAAATCCTCACCGCTTTCCTCGGGCAGTTCTATGCCGATCTGACCCCGGCGAAAACCCTGCTGCTGGACCGCACCCTGCCCGATGCCGCTGTGCTGGCCGAAGCACTGAGCACGCGCGCGGGCTCGAAAATCACGCTGAAGATGCCGGCGCGCGGCCATCTGAAGAGGCTGGTCGAACAGGCCAGCCGCAACGCGGCGCAGGCGATCGATCGGCGGCTGGCCGAATCTGCCACACAAAACCGCAATCTGGAGGCGCTGGCCGATCTGTTTGCTCTCGAGACCACCCCGCAGCGCATCGAAATCTACGACAACAGCCATGTGATGGGCACCAATGCGCTGGGCGCCATGGTGGTTGCCGGGCCGGAAGGCTTCCGCAAAGGCGCCTATCGCAAGTTCAACATGAAGGCCGCCGATGTCACCCCCGGCGACGATTTCGGCATGATGACCGCCATGCTGACCCGCAGATTTGCCAGGCTGGAGGCTGAACACCCGGACCGGGATGATGGCGACTGGCCCGATCTCCTGCTGATCGACGGCGGCAAGGGACAGGTGTCCGCCGTGGTCGCGGCACTCGCTGTGCTCGGGGTCACCGATGTTCCGATCATCGGCGTGTCCAAGGGACCCGACCGCAATGCCGGGCGGGAAACCTTCCACCATCCGGATGGCCGGGA
>JBBRKH010000379.1:0-1996 GCA_038217965.1 Sphingomonadales bacterium
GGCGAGCGACCTGACGAAACCCTGATTGCCAGGGCGGAGGGTTGGTCGAGCGCCGCGCTGCTGTCGCGATCGGTTACCATCAATGCGCCCCGCTCGGTGGTATATGAACGCTTCCGCGATCTTGCCCGCTGGCCGGATTGGGCGCTGAATGTGAAGCGGGTCGATGCGCAGAACGAAAGTGCGCTGCATTTCGAGACGGTTGACCCATCGGGCACGGTGGAATGGGACGGTGAAATCACCGACGAGAATGCTGGAACGCTGCTGGCCATCGCCTCGGTTCCAGGCTCGGAATTTCCCATCACTGCGCGGTATGAATTCCGCGACGCACCCGCCGGGCGCGGCACCGAGATTCACGGCGTCATCGCCTATGAACCTCCGGGCGGCAGTCTGGTTCGCTACGCCGCCAAACTGACCCAGCGCGAGCCCGGAATCCAGCTGCGCCGAGACTTGAAACGCTTTAAAAGCCTGATCGAGACAGGCGAAATCGCCGTTAACGATCCGCAGGGCACGGAACCCCGCGCATAAGCCCCCTCGCCTTTGAAGGAAACACCATGCGCGCAGTCCGCTGGCACGGCAAAAAAGACGTCCGGGTTGATACCGTTCCCGATCCCGAGATCGTCAACCCGAGAGATGCCATCGTGCGCGTCACCTCGACGGCAATCTGCGGCTCTGATCTGCACCTTTACAACGGCATGATCCCCACCATGCAGGCCGGCGACATCCTGGGCCATGAATTCATGGGAGAAATCGTTGCCCTTGGCCCGTCTGTCGGCAATCTGCAGATCGGCGACCGCGTCGTGGTGCCGTTCACGATTGCCTGCGGCCAGTGCTTCTTCTGCGAGAAAACCCTGACATCCCTGTGTGACAACAGCAATCCCGCCGACAACCAGGACATCGCCGAGGCCTTGATGGGGCATTCGCCGTCAGCATTGTTCGGCTATTCGCACATGCTCGGCGGCTATGCCGGTGGCCAGGCCGAGTTCGTCCGAGTGCCGTTCGCCGACACCGGCTGCTTCAAGGTGCCGGCACACCTCTCCGACGACCAGGTGCTGTTCCTGTCGGATATCCTTCCGACCGGTTGGATGGCCGCCGAAAATGCGGAGATCGAGCGCGGCGATACGGTCGCAGTATGGGGTGCAGGCCCCGTTGGGCAGTTTGCCATACGGTCGGCCTTTCTGATGGGCGCAGAACGCATCATCGCCATCGATCACCGGCCCGGCCGGCTGGCACTTGCCGCCGAAGCGGGAGCCGAGACGATCGATTTCGAAACGGTCGATGTGATGGCGGCCCTTGCAGAAACCACCGGCGGCCGGGGGCCGGACCGCTGCATCGATGCCGTCGGCATGGAGGCGCACGGGCTCGCGATCGACAACATCGCCGATCGCACGAAGCAGGCTGTCGGCCTTGCAACCGATCGACCGCATGTGCTTCGACAGGCCATCGTTGCTTGCCGCAAGGGCGGCACAATATCGATGCCGGGTGTCTACGGCGGGCTGGTCGACAAGCTGCCGATGGGCGCATTCGTCAATAAGGGGCTGACGCTGAAGACCGGCCAGACGCATGTCCACCGCTATATGCAGCCGTTGCTGGCCCGCATCGAGTCCGGCGAAATCAAACCCGATGTGATTATCAGCCACCGGCTGCCGCTGGAGGACGCTCCCGGCGCCTACGACGATTTTCTCAACAAGCAGGATGAGTTCACCAAGGTTGTCCTGCAGCTCTGACGGCGTTTGGCCGGCTATGGACGGGCGGCGCCGGTGCACCAGATGCAGCGGGGAAACCGGAGGCAAGGCAGGTTCGTATCCCAGTCTTGAGCAAATTTGCAGCGTCGCTTGCTGGCGCCGCCGCATGGCAACAATGCTGCACCGGAAAGGTCGCCGCATGGCGACCATCCTGCACCGGAAAGGTCTGAACCGCGAACATGCATGCAAGCGACCTCCGGGCAATGGCGACAGGTCGTCTGCCGACAGAGCGAGTGCTTGAACGCAGCCGTTCC
>JBBRKH010000380.1:0-1937 GCA_038217965.1 Sphingomonadales bacterium
TTCGCGGATCGTCGGGTCGCGGGGCATCTTCTCCTTGTGCTGGTCCAGCACCCAATCGATGGCGCTGCGGTTGCCCAGCCGGTAATCCCACGCTCGAATGGAATGTCGGTAATCTGCGTGTCGGCGTCTATCACTACCAGCCCCGTGTCAGCTCGGCACAATATTCGTTGACAAGCTGACGGCTCAAGCCACCACCCACCGCGCCAGAACGCACACGCCTGAAAGCTATAGAGGCGAGTCGAGGGCGGCGGCAACATCTGGCCCGGCGCACAGCGAGGGTTGAAGGCGCGCTTATTGCGGGTTCAGCACCACCCCAAGCTCCCGCTCCGCAAGCGTCCGCAACTCTGCTTCCAGCGGCGGATCGGCGAGATCGACGCCCCTCGCCAGTTCGTCGGCGATGATTTTCAGCCCCTCCAGCCGCGCCTGCTGCTTGTGATTGGCGCCGATGATGTGCCAGCGCGCGTGCGGCGTGTCGCACTGGGCAAACATGTCTTCATAGGCCTCCAGATAGGCGTCACGCCTGCTGCGGTTGCGGAAATCGTCGGGCCCCACCTTCCAGCGCTTCCACGGCGCCTCCAGCCGGTTGATCAGTCGCTCGTCCTGCTCGGCCTGGCTGATGTGCAGAAACAGCTTGATGATGCGGGTGCCGTTGGCGACCTGGGCATGCTCCATCGCGTTGATTTCGGCATAGGCCCGGCTCCATTCCGGCTTGCTGGCAAATCCCTCCACCCGCTCCACCAGCACCCGGCCATACCAGCTGCGGTCAAACACCGTCCAGTTGCCCTTGGCCGGCAACCGGTCCCAGAAGCGCGCCATATAATGCCGCGTCCGCTCGATCGCATCGGGGGCGGCAATCGGCTCCACCGCCACAAAGCGCGGATCAAGCTCCGCCGTCAGCCGTTTGATGAGGCCGCCCTTGCCGGCCGCATCCCAGCCTTCCAGCACGATGATCGCATTCAGGCCCTGCCGATGATAGGCGACCTGCAGCTGATACAGCCGGAACTGCAGGGCGATTTCGCGTTCGCGGTGGTTGTCGGGCGCCTTGTTGTGCGCCACCCGGTCCAAAATCCGGCTCAAGCAAAAATCTTCTTGCGGCCTTGTTCGTGGCGGAATTTTTCCAGCTTCTTCAGCACCATCAGGCGCTTCAGCCGGGAGAGATGATCGATGAATATGATGCCGTTCAGATGGTCCATCTCGTGCTGCAGGCAGGTCGCCAGCAACCCCTCCAGCACTTCGTCATGTGGCGCGCCTTGCCCGTCCAGCCAGCGCACCCGCACCGTTGCGGGCCGCTCCACATCGGCATATTGATCCGGCACCGAAAGGCAGCCTTCGTTGTAGACGCTGTAGTCCTCGGAAGGATCGAGGATTTCCGGATTGATGAAAACACGCGGATTCCTTGTCGGATTGCCATCGGCATCGTCAGGCCCGTCGGTCAGGTCCATCACCAACAGCCGGATCGGCACGTCCACCTGCGCGGCCGCAAGACCGATTCCGGGTGCCGCATACATTGTTTCCAGCATGTCGGCGGCCAGCGTGCGGATGCCATCATCCACCGCAGCCACAGGTTCGGATATCCGGCGCAGCCGCGGATCGGGCACTTCGAGAATGGGCAATATCGCCATGCCGCTTAGCTAGGCATCGCACCCTGCACGGTCAAGAGAGCGGCCGTCGCAGCCTGAGTGCCTGTTGCAATGTGCCCTCGTCCAGATAATCCAGCTCGCCGCCCACCGGGAGCCCATGCGCCAGCTGCGTCACCTGCACGCCGCTGGGCTGCAGCCGTTCCGCGACATAATGCGCAGTTGTCTGCCCTTCCAGCGTCGCATTCATCGCCAGCACCACTTCCCTCACCGGCGGATCGGCAGCAATCCTCGACAGCAGAGAATCGATGGCAATCGCATCCGGCCCCACACCGTCCAGCGCCGACAGCGTGCCGCCCA
>JBBRKH010000381.1:0-1922 GCA_038217965.1 Sphingomonadales bacterium
AGGGCGTTCGGTCAGCGCGACAGATATTTGTCCAGCGTCGCATGGAAATGCCGGATGCGGCTTTCCTGATAGCGGCCCAGCTTCACCTGGCCGTTGGCCGATGAATGCAGCCCGTCCTGCACATAAGGCAGGTTCGCCATGTCCTGATCATACACGCTGCCGAGCCGGCCCCAGGCGGTGACGCTGCTCCAGGCTTCGTCCTCCTTCAGGAAGACCATTTCGGCCGCGCGCGGCACCGGGCCGTCGGCGGGGGCCTTGGCCAGTACGCGCACCTCCATCAGCGTGCTGTTCTGATCCGGCCAAGGGCGCCAGCGGTAGGAGATGTTGGACATGAAGCCGCCCCAAGGCGAGATGTTCGGAAAGACATTGTAGGTCCAGGCGTCGAGCAGTTCGGCGTCTGCCGCCGTTTCAGCTTCGGGATAGCCCAATGCGCGAAAGGCGTCCCGGTTGCGCGCGCCGAGTGCCTGCCGTGCCGTTTGCCCGGGCTCGAGGATGATCGGCTCCGCTTCCTGCAGGTTGCGCCCGGCGCCGCCCGCAAAGGCGTCCAGGATCGCTTCCTGCTCGATGTCGCCCAGATGCGGGCTGGGCACGGCAAACGGCGTGAGCGCCAGATTCACATGGTCGCCCCAGGTCGAGTACCGGCTGTTGGCATCGCCGGTGAAGGGCAAGATCTGCGGGTGCGTGACGATGGAATGCCAGGCCTCCATGAAGGCTTCGGCTACCACCTTCCAGTTGGCGTGGATCACCTTGCCGACCCACACCGCGGTAAAGTTGCGCTCCTGATTCCAGCGCGCGAAGTGCGCCGGAAGCGGTGCCAGATAGTCGGCCAGCGGCGGCGCATCGCCATCCCAGTTCACGAACCAGTAGCCGGCCCAGCTTTCGGCTCGCACCTCGGGCAGTGCCATCGCATCATCCTGCAAATGTGCGAAATCCCAGCGGCATGGTATTTGCTTCAGGCTGCCGTCGTTCGCCCAGGTGAAGCCATGGAAAGGGCATTGCAGTTCCGTCGCGTGGCCGGATTCGGTGCGCAACTTTCGGCCGCGGTGCAGGCAGACATTCCAGAACGCTTTCACGCTGCAATCCGGCTGGCGAACCAGAATGACCGATTTGCCCAGATTGTCATACACCACGAGATCCCCGGGATCGGGAAACTCCTCGTCGCGCGCCGCCATCTGCCACACGCGCGGCCACATCTGCGCAGCCTCGCGCCGGAAGAATTCGGCCGAAGTGTAGCGGGAAGCTTCGAGCGACGCGGGGCCAAGATCGGTGAAACTGTCGGCCTTGTAAATGTCGGGCACCGGCGGATTGTCGCGCGCCCAGATGGCCAGCACATCGTCTCCCGGACAATGCGCAAGCGGCGGCAGATGTGGATCGCGGTCGGCCATTGCTCACTCCCTCAACGGCAACAGACTAGTGACTTGGCGCTCGTCTTGCGCCTGCGCTTTTTGCGGGAGCGACGTTCTGCTAGCCACCACGCATGACCGATCCGCTCGATATTCGCAGGCTCTATGGCCGCAGCCAGGGCCACCCCTTGCGGGCGCGGGCGCAGGGGCTGGTGGATGATCTGCTGCCAAGGGTGCAAGTGCCGGCAGGAGGCGCCCTGTCTGCCGAAGGCTTGTTCGGCGATGCGCGGCCGCTGGGGTTCGAGGTCGGCTTCGGCAAGGGCGAGCAACTGGCCTTTCAGGCCGCGCGCGCGCGCGATTGGGGCTTCATCGGCGCGGAACCCTATCTCAACGGCGTCGCCGGGTTGCTGGCGGAGATAGAGGATCGCGCGCTTTCCAACGTCCGCGTGCATCGCGGCGATGCCATCGATGTGCTGGAGCGGCTGCCCGATGCCAGCCTGTCGGCGGTGTGGGTGCTGCACCCCGACCCCTGGCCAAAGGGCCGCCATGCCAAGCGCCGCTTCGTCAATTCCGGGCCGA
>JBBRKH010000382.1:0-1914 GCA_038217965.1 Sphingomonadales bacterium
GATGACCGGCACCGGCTTCCATTTGTCATCGGGGTCCGGCGCCATGGTCAGCACCGCATCGACCGCGCCGGTCTCCAGCAGCTTTGCGCCGATGCGGCTGGTGATGCCGGTCCATTGCGCGCCCTCCAGCGGTGCTTTCAACGATGCGCGGACCATCGCCTGATAGGGTCCGAAAAACCGTTCGTCGCCGCGCGCCGCATCGCGGGTGCGGCCATGAACGCGCCGCTCCATCGCGGCATAGTCCGGCTTGATGAACTGGCAGGCGCTGCCGCAATCGCCGGGGGTGGCAGTGCGCGACACGCCGCAATCGGTGCACAGGCCGCGCGGTGCGGCAGGCGGGATCGGCGGTGTCCAGTTGGTCATGCCCGCCTGTCCTAGAATGCAGGCCCCTGTCTTTGCAATCATGCAAGACAGGGGCGGTGCGTTTCGACCCTAGCGCCTCCCCCCAAAGAGTGTCGCCCGGACCCGCACCGATCGCAGCGCAATGCGGATTTCATACAGGAACAGCAGCAGCCCGGCGGTCAGCAGGGCCATGGCGATGATGAACAGCACGGCGACGATGGCCGTGCCGCGCAGCGGAAACAGTTCGCCGATGAACAGGATGGCGACGACGACGCAGATGAACAGCGCCGACAGCACGCAGGTGGCAATGGCGGTGTTGACCGCCCACATCCGCCGGTCGAGCACCGCCAGGTCGGCTATCGCCACACTGCGCCGGTCGGGGTCGTAGTCGCCCAGTTCGCGCTCGATCAGCCGGGCGCGGTCAACCACCCGGCTCAACCGATGAGCGAGCACATTGAGCATGGTGCCGATGGCGGTGAGCAGAAACACCGGCGCGACCGCCAGCTGGATATTCTGGGCAATCGAATCGAGCGCGACGGGAATCGCCATCGGCTTATTTCTGCGCCGCCCAGAATTTGGTGGCGGCGGCAATATGCCCCGGCACATCGGCCAGCCACTTCGCCTCGGCGTCCTTGCTGCAATTCAGGTACAGCCGGTCATCGACGATCTTCCAGATCATTGGATCGGGCACCGACAGCCGGCCCTGCGAAGCGGCCCAGGCGCAATAACCGCCGAACTGCGGGGTGAAGCGCGCCGGGTTGGCCGCGAACGCATCGCGATTGGCGGCCGTGGCGAAATGAAAGGTCACGCCATCTTGAGCAGCGGCGAATTCGGCGCTGCCCTTCACCGGTGTGCCGGAAAAATAGCTGACCGGATCGATGCCGGTGATGGCGGGCCGGCCCTGTTCGGTGTCGGGCCAGGCGGGGGCCGCCGACAGCGGCGCTGCCATCAGGGCGAGCAGCAGAGCAGCGAAACGAACAATCATGGCGGAACCTTTGTGATGTCCCGCCATGATAGCCGGGATCAGCGACCCAGTGACACCCAATTCTGATTGCCCTTGGTGATCATGCCGGGAATATCCTTTTCCCACTTCACCTGGGTGTCGCGGTTATAGTTCAGATACAATTTGCCATCGACGATCTTCCAGACCTGCGGGTCACCGGCAAAGCGATAGTTGCTGGCCGCGGCAAAGGCGCAATGGCCACCGAATTGCGGGGCATAGCGCGCCGGGTTGGCCTTGAACGTCGCCAGGTTGGCGGCATTGGCAAAGCGGAAGGTCGCGCCGTTGTAGGTGGTGGTGAACTTGTCGCTGCCTTCGACCGGCTTGCCGCTGAAATAGGACACGCTGTCATAACCGCCGACGGCGGCCTGGTTGCCCAGCAGCCCGGTCCAGACCGGTGCGGCAACAACAGGCGCAGCGACCAGTGGCAGGGCGACGATGGCAAGGGCGGCGAAAAGCGTGGGGAAACGGCGCATGGGATAGACCTTTCTGGGGGATGCCAGAGGTTCGCCGGCGGATGCTGCGGGGTTACAGGCGACTGCACGACGGTTATGGTTTGCGCATGGAATCCC
>JBBRKH010000383.1:0-1913 GCA_038217965.1 Sphingomonadales bacterium
CATCGCTTCGCTGATAGTGGGGTGCGGGAATACCGTCTCCATCAACTCGGCCTCGGTGGTTTCCAATGTCCGGCCAATGACATAGCCTTGGATCATCTCGGTCACCTCGGCGCCGATCATGTGGGCGCCCAGAAGTTCGCCGGTCTTGGCGTCGAACACCGTCTTGATCATGCCGTCGGTATCGCCCAGCGCAATCGCCTTGCCGTTGCCGATGAAGGGGAACCGGCCAACCTTGATCTCATGTCCCGCCGCCTTGGCCTTTTCCTCGGTGAACCCGACAGATGCGATCTGTGGATGGCAGTAGGTGCAACCGGCGATGCTGCCGGGCTTGATCGCGGGCGGCCATGACGCCCTCGTGGCTGGCCTTGTGCGCCAGCCAGGGCCCGCCCGCGATATCGCCGATGGCATAAAGGCCCGGCACGCCGGTGCGGCAGTATTCGTCGGTGACCACATGGGTCCGGTCCACCTTGACCCCGAGCGCCTCGATGCCCAGCCCCTCGACATTGCCGACGATGCCCACGGCGGAAATCACCGTGTCGAATGTCGCCTGCGTCACCGCACCATTCCGTTCGATATGCGCTACGACCTTGCCGGGCTGTCGGTCGAGTTGCTTGACGGCGGCTTTTTCCAGAATTGTCATACCCTGCTTGACGAATTGCTTTTTGGCAAAAGCCGCAATCTCGGCATCTTCGACCGGCAGGATGCGGTCCATCACCTCGACCACCGTGGTCTTGGCGCCGAGTGTATTGTAAAAGCTGGCGAATTCGATGCCGATGGCGCCCGATCCGATCACCAGCAGGTCCTTGGGCATCCGGGGCGGGACCAGCGCGTGGCGATAGGCCCAGACCAGATCGCCGTCCGCCTCCAGCCCCGGCAATTCGCGCGCCCGGGCGCCAGTGGCGAGGATGACGGCCTTTTTCGCCACCAGATCCTGTGGCTTGTCGCCCGTGACCGTGACGGTCAGCGCGCCGGTCAGGGTGGCGGTGCCCATCACCACCTCGATCTTGTTCTTCTTCATCAGGTGGCCGATGCCACCAGACAGTTGCTTGGCGACGGCGCGGCTGCGTTTCACCACGGCGTCAAGGTCATAAGCGATTCCGGTCGCGCTGAGCCCGAATTCCCTGGCGCGCTGCATCAGGTGGAACACCTCGGCCGACCGCAGCATCGCCTTGGTCGGGATGCAGCCCCAGTTCAGGCAGATGCCGCCCAGATTCTCGCGCTCGACGATCACCACTTTCTGGCCGAGTTGCGCGGCGCGGATTGCCGCCACATAGCCGCCGGGGCCGGCCCCGATCACGATGATGTCGAATTCTCTGGCGGCCATCGGCGCGTCTCCCTCAGCGAAACTGGTTTGAGGTTAAACCAATCGCGCCAAGGCCACCAGCGCGGTTGCCGCAAGGCCGCCATCCAGACGCCGCATGGATCAGTCGGCCGAGATGACCGAGGGCGCGACCGGGCCGCAGACGCAGTTGCGCCCAGCCTCTTTCGCGCGATACAGCGCCTCGTCCGCCTGACGCAGCAGGTCGGTCGCGCTGCGCCCGCCATCGGGGAACACCGAAACCCCGGCCGAGATGGTGACGCGCGGCAACAACCCGGCCACATGACGCACCTGCGTCTGGCTGATCGCTTCGCGCAGACGCTCTGCCAGCGTCGAGGTCTGGGGCAGGTCGCCATTGGGAACCAGAACGGTAAACTCCTCGCCACCATAGCGGCAGGCGATTTCACCGGCGGTCAGCACCTCGTCCAGTTTGGCGCCTATGGCGCGCAGGACCATGTCGCCCGCATCATGGCCGTGGTTGTCGTTGAACGCCTTGAACCGGTCCGCATCGAACGAGATCACGCCAAAGCTGCCGCCGCACCGCGCCGCGACCGAGATCTCGCGCCGGATCGCGTCCATGAAGTAGCGGCGGTTA
>JBBRKH010000384.1:0-1912 GCA_038217965.1 Sphingomonadales bacterium
GGTCGCGTCCAGAAACCCGGAATGGATAGACCGCACCAGACCATCTGCCAGCACGATCGTCGAGCGGCCTGCGACCGGCTGACCCGGAACCGCGAGCAGCTGCCCCGCATGGATAATGGTTGGGACGGCAATCCGCGCCGCCTGATGCGGCGGATCGCCCGGCTGCATGTTGCGGCTGCCGGGCGCTTGCGCAAAACCGGCAGCAGGCGCAAGCGCTAATACGGCACAGGCCAGATAGTCTGTCACGCGCATCGTGCAATCACTCTCATCTCGATCGGCATCGAAACAAAGTTTCACATTTTATTTCCTATGTAAATGAATATAATATCAGGATAGCAAAAAATCAGCTGACATCGCCCGGCGCTCCGGGCGGTTCGATCCACTGCAAAAACTCAATGGTGTACCCGCCAGGATCGCGCAGATGAAATTCCAGCGCACGCCCCCGACATCCGCTGCGGATGCCGGGCTGAACCAACGGAACACCCAGCGCCACCATGCGATCATGCACAGCGACCAGATCGCCCGTCACCAGCGACAGCATAGTGCCCTTGTTGGTCCCGGGGATCGGCACCTGGCTGCCCGTCAGACCCTCCACCAGCGCAAGCTGAAAGCTGTCGGTGACGGCGAAAATAACCGCCCATTCCCGGTCCAGAATCATCCTGAACCCAAGGATTTCGCTGTAGAAGGCGCGCGCCGGCTGCATGTCGTCATAGTAGAAGATCGTGGTAGCGCCCATGATGGCCAGCCGCGCATCCGGCGCGGGACATATGCTGCCGGTTCCCAACGGATCGTCGATTTCCGCCATTCGCTATCTGTCCATTTCGATGTTGGCCTCGATGCGTTCCAGATACTTCTGCAGCGCGGTCACTTCCTTGCGTGTGAAGCCTTGCAATGCGCTTTCCTCATGCCGTATGGCCGAAGGCATGATTGCATCAAAGGCATTGCTGCCGATGTGCGTCAAGGTGACGTCGGTGACGCGCGAATCTTCCAGCGAAGGCCGGCGCGAAACCATGACCTGCCGCTCCAACTGGTTCACCACACGGCTGACGGTCGGCTGCTCCATTAGCGTTCGCTCGGCAATATTGCCGACGCTCAGCGTTCCATAGGAACGTAGCACGCTCAGCACGCGCCATTCGGATGCATTGATTCCGATGCTCTTCAGCCGCCCGATCAAGCGGGCATTAAGCCGGTTGGTCACCCTATACAGTTGATAGGGAAGGAAGTCATCCAGCCAGCTGTCACCGGCTTCGAAATTATCCTGTTTCTGCCGAGGCTTGGCCACCGCTTGCCCTCCCATCATATTGTGCCTTGCAGCCGTTATCGGCGTCAATAGCCGCGGCAATAGGGCTTGACCGGGCGATGAACAACAAGTCTATTCACACACATATGAAACTGGATAAGACATCCCCTCTCCCGATTCGCAGATCGTCGAGCCATTGACCGTCGCCGTGGCCGAGCAAGCGGCGCCGCACCGTGACGTCTGGACGTCGCACACTGCCTTCCTCTTCGCGACTGCGGCCGCCGCCATTGGCCTCGGCAGCCTGTGGCGCTTTCCCTATGTCGCCGGCGCCAACGGCGGCGGCGCTTTCGTTCTCGTCTATATCGCCTTCGTCGTCATCCTGTGCGTACCGCTCATGATTGCCGAGATGGCCATCGGCCGCAGTGGCGGCGGAAGCGCCATCGCCAGTGTCCGCACCATGATAACGGACAGCGGCGCGTCGAAAGCCTGGCGTGTCACCGGCTGGCTCAGCATCCTCATCCCCTTCTTCGGCCTCAGCTACTACAGCGTCGTCGCCGGCTGGTCGCTCGATTATGCGCGCCTTGCCATCGTGTCCGGCTTCGAGGGCGTCGATTCCGCCGGCTCGACCGCAATCTTCGACAGACTGATCGGCTCCCCCGTCCGCCAGATCGG
>JBBRKH010000385.1:0-1912 GCA_038217965.1 Sphingomonadales bacterium
AGCCTTCAGCCCGGCGCGAACCTGCTGCATCGCCTGGTTGCCGCTCATGGCGCCCAGCGAATTCACATAGGGTTCGGTCTTCAGCAGCTCCCAAAGCCGTTCCGCGCCACGCCGTGCCAGCGAATGTTCGATCTGCACGGAGCCGCGCAACCGATCCACGTCAGCCGCAGTGTAGGGCCGTTCGATCCCGTCGAAGCGCCCCGGTGCCGCAGGTATCAGGTCGTCGAAGGTGATGGTGCTCATCGGAGGCTCCTGGCTCGCGTTTACAGATATTTGACAAGTTCAATGCCATCGCTTGACCTTCTCCCTGCAGTCAGTCAAGAAACTCATACAGACCGGCAGCGCAATTCGGGTCGCACTGTCACACTTTGACGAGAAATCCTGTAATTCTGTGAACAATTTGACAAACTCCGTTCATGTCGGACAGATGGTCCGCAAGCCCTTCGCCGGCGGCCGGGTCAAGCGCCTGCGCCAGTCGCTCGGCCTGACCCAGAGCCGCATGGCGGCCGATCTCGGGCTGTCGGTGTCCTATCTGAACTTGCTGGAGCGCAACCAGCGTCCGCTGACCGCAGCCGTGCTGCTCAAGCTGGCCGATGGCTATGATATCGACATCCGCGCCTTCACCAACAGCGATACCGACCGGCAGGTGGATGACACTTTCGATGCACTGCAGCGCGCGGGCGAGGCACCTGGACGCGGCGAAATCCGCGATTTCGTCGAGCAGCACCCCGGCATCGCAGCGGCACTGGTGCGAATGGCGTCCGGCATCGGCGAAGGGCCTGCGCGGGGTGGCCCGCCGACTGCAATGGCGCTCGTCCGAACGCACATGCTGGAGCATGGCAACCATTTCTCCGCGCTCGATGCCCATGCCGAAGCGCTTGCGGATTCGCTGCGGCTGACCGGCGCCAGCCTGCCCGCCGCGCTCGCTGAGCGATTGCGCTCCCGGCACGGTCTGAATGTCCGCGTCGTGCCGCACGATGTGATGCCGGATCGCCTCCGCCGCTTCGATTTCCACAATCGGCAGGTGCTGCTGTCGGAGGTGCTGGACGGCGCCTCGCGCACCTTTCAGCTTTGCGTGCAGCTCGCAATGCTCGAGGCGAAGGCAGAGATCGATGCCGAAATGACGGTTGCCGCACCGGCGTTGGCGTCGGCTGGACTCTTTGCCACCCAGCTTCTGGCAACCAATCTCGCCAGCTATTGGGCGGCCGCGCTGATGATGCCCTACGCCCGCTTCCACGCCGCCGCCGAGCAGCTGGCCTATGACATGGAGCTGCTGCAGGCGCGGTTTTCCGCCGGCTTCGAGCAGGTTGCCCACCGCCTCACATCGCTGCAGCGCCCCGGTGCCCGTGGTATCCCGTTCGTGATGCTGCGAACCGACCGCGCCGGACAGATATCCAAGCGCCTCGCAGCCGCCCGCCTGCCCTTCTCCAGTGAAGGCGGCAGCTGCCCGATCTGGATTTTGCACGCCGCTTTCGAGCAACCGGGGCGGATCATGACCCAGGTCGCCGAAGTGGAGGGCGGTGAAAAATTGTTCACCATCGCCCGCACGGTCCGGCCGCAGATGACGCCCTACGGCGCTGAACGGCCGCGCTTTGCAATCGCGCTCGCCTGCTCCCTCGACCATGCACGATCACTCGTCTATGCGGGCGGCGTCGATCTGTTCACGGCGCCTGCGGCTCCCATCGGGCCGGGCTGCACGCGATGCCTCCGGCAGGATTGCAGACAGCGTTCTGCCCCTCCTGCCGGCGTCGCACTCAGCCTGGACCCGACCAGCCGGGGCCTCACCCCATACAATTTCACAGGAGACCTCCGCGCATGACATTACCGGGCATCGAACTTCGCGGCACCATGAAGCCCGGCTACGACAGCATCCTCTCCGACGCAGCGCTGCTGTTCGTGGCGCACCTGCACC
>JBBRKH010000386.1:0-1911 GCA_038217965.1 Sphingomonadales bacterium
ATCCCGCGCAAGATGTGGTCGGGCATCCGCGAACAGATCAGCCCGGCCATCCTCGCCGCTGCGACACTGCTCATCATCGTCGCAGCAGGTCTGCTCGTCGTCGTAGAATGGCTCCGCCGCCGGGGCGAACGGATGCAGGTCAGGGCGCGCTAGGAGAAAATTAGATGCTGGTGATCTTCGGCGGACTTCCTGGCACTGGCAAATCGACTTTGGCCGCAGCGCTCGCCAGGGAGATGGGGTTTGCCCTGTTGCGCATCGACTCAATTGAGCAGGCGATGCGCAATGATCGCGTGACAGAGATCGACAGCGCGGGCTATGCGGCGGCCTACGCTATTGCGGCGGATAATTTGAATCTGGGACTGGGCGTGATCGCCGACTCCGTCAACCCGATAGAGCTCACGCGCAAGGCTTGGCGCGATGTGGCGGCGCGCGCCGGCGTCCCATCGATCGAAGTGGAATTCGTGTGCTCCAACGCGGCGGAGCACCGGCACCGTCTGGAAAGCCGGGCCATCGACGTGCCGGGTCTTCGCCGCGTCACGTGGACCGACGTGGTGGCTCGCGACTACGAGCCGTGGACAACCGCCCAGATTCTGATCGACACGGCGGGACGGAGTTTCGAAGCGAGCGCCTCGGAGCTTATCGGGGCAATCGGAGCGGCATTGGGGCCACGGCCGTTTCAGTGACGAGACTTTCCCGCAAACGGATGCCGGTTACGGCGCGCTGACCGCCGGCCGCGTGATCCACCACAGCGCAATCATGCCCGCCGCGATGGCAATGCAGAGCGGTGAATAGAGCACGGTATTCAGCCGGTGAAAGGGCGTGCCTTCGGAATAGCGGACAAGCGAGGGCACAAAGCCGGCGATGCCGCGCGCCGCGAAAACGGCCAGCGCGCCCCCGTATCCGGCGGTCCAGAGCCATAACGGCAGTTTGAGGTCCGGCACGATTCCTGCCCGCCACCCGACGAACACCGCGACGGCGGTAAGGCAGGCCGAGACGACGAGACATGGGATGAGGCCCGGCATCCGGCCGCCACGCGTGCCGACCACAGTCTCGGCGAGCGAAGCCGGGTCTGTCCCCGGCCAGACGCCGCCGAGGCCCCAATAGGCGTGGAGTGCGCTTAAAGCCGTCAGCACGGCAACAAGCAGACCGGCGGTGATGGCGCTAGCGGTCATCCTGCGGTGCCGCCGCCGCTGAGGCCGTAGCCGATCAGCACCACCGCCATGGCCATGAGCATCCAGCCGGGATGTTTGCCGTTGGTGGCCCAGAAGTTGCCGAGCGCCCCGTAGAGGAACATCGCGCCCACTAACACGCCGGTCGCTAGCTTCGCATCGGGGTTGAACCAAGATGCTGCAGCAATCAGCGCCAGTCCGCCGGCGAACCACGCCGCCGTGCTGAAATGCAGCAGCATCGGCACCAGCCGTGCGATCGCGCGCCCGGTGTGCTTGTCGTTGCGCAAGGCCGCCGCAATGGGCCGAACCATCAGGCGCTGCGTCAGCACGCCATGCACCAGCGCCGTTGCACTGCCGATAACACCGGCAGCAGCGAGCGCGATGTCATGTGCGTACATCGTCCGCGCCTACTCCGCCGCCGCGAGGGCCGCGCCGCCGCCAAAGACTTCGGCGCGGGCTTCGTCGTACTGCGCCTTCAGCTCGGCCACGAGCTCGGCGACGGTGGGTGCGGACTTCACCTGGCCGACGCCTTGCCCGGCGCCCCAGATGTCTTTCCACGCCTTCTTGTCGGTGTTGCCGCCCGAGCCGAAATTCATTTTCGAGGCGTCGGACGTGGGCAGGTCGTTGGGGTCCATGCCGGCGGCGATGATCGACGGCGTCAAATAGTTGCCGGCTACGCCGGTGAACAGGTTGGTGTAGGTGATGTCCTCACCCGAACTCTCCACGATCATCTGCTTGTAGG
>JBBRKH010000387.1:0-1898 GCA_038217965.1 Sphingomonadales bacterium
ATCGAAACCTCGGAGCCGCTATGATGGTGGCGCAGGAAGTTCAGCCCGCCGGACCAGCGGTTGCAGAAATTGTCGGCGAGCGTCGCGCTGGAAAGCCCGTTCTGCCAAGCCCGGCCGCGCGGCCAGAGCTTGCCGATCCAACTGTCGGACGTGGCGCCAAAGAAGGAGAACAGCGGGCCATCCTCCTCGAACCATTTGCGGTGGGTGCTCGACAGGCCGGATTCGCGCATGCCCTCGGCGTGCATCATCGCCGTGAGCTCGGCCTTGAACGCGGCCTGCTTCGCCTCGCCTTCCATGCCGACATGGAAATCATCCACGCCCGCGACCGAGATCATCCAGACGCCACGGTCGCGCAGGTCGCGCACGATGTCGCGGGTCAACAGGTCGCCGGTGGTCTGCACCACCAGCTTGACGCCGCCGACATCGCGGTAGCGCGCGACAATCCCCTCGACCACGGGATAGGTCACCCGCGTGCGGACGGGATCGAGCAGCGCCTCGCCGCCAGACAGGATGATGCGTCCCATTTTCTCGGGCAACGACCCGTCGGCGTTGGGATCCTCGGTGTCGAGATAAGTCATGCGCGCGGGCAGGTTGGCCAGCACGCGCGGCGTATTGCGCTCGGCCTGAGTGACGACGCGTTCGAGGTCGGCCCGGACATAGGGGCGGAAGCGGTCCTCGTAGCAGTGACGGCACTTGCGATGGCAGGCCCAGGCCATCACCCAATAAATCGATTCCATCAACGCCCCCGGCGATGTCATTCAGCTATCTGAGGACGGTTTCGCCGGCTGTCCAGCAAAGGTTACGCGGGTCGCAGACTTAACCACCGCCCTGCGCGCGGCGAAATGCTCGCAGCCAATCCGACGAAGGACGTCATGGTGTACAGCCGTAGCCTCCCCATGGAGCCGGCGATGAACAACGCTTTTTCATGAGCGGGCGGTATCATCACCAGCGGGTTGCCGCCGCTGGTGGAGAAGTAGTCGTAATGCTCCTCACTGGCGGTGCGCTTATAGACGCGAAGCGAGAGGGTTAGCGGTATGACCTTGCCAAGATTCTAGCCGACCTCACGCTCTGGCTGCCAACCACGCCTGGCTGACGGTAGTCGCAAAAAAACCCGTGTTCGGCCACGTAACCTTCCCCGCTTCCTGGTCGAATATCCAGATGGAGGCAACATGAAAGGAACTCCATCTATGTCCATTATCGCATCGCGTCGCCGGCTTGGCGCGCTTTCCCTGCTTGCCGGTGCCGGCGTCGCGGCCAGCCTGGCGGGGCTTGCCACCCCAGCCATCGCTGGCAACCAGCTTGCCGTCGCCATCAGCGGCTTTGACGTGACGACTTATCAGAGCGGCACGCCGGAGCGTGGCATCCCTCGCTTCAATTCGTTCTACAATGGCGCCATTTGGTACTTCCGCAGCGAGGCGACGCGCGACCTCTTCGCCGCCGATCCCGCGCGCTTTGCGCCGCAGTTCGACGGCTACTGCGCCTGGGCTGCATCGGAGGCCCGCAAGGCGCCGGGCAATCCCGAGGTCTGGCGCATCGTCGATGGCAAGCTCTACTTCCAGGTGCATGAGCAGGCGCAGCAGAATTGGCTGCGCGACGTGCCGGGCAACATCGCCAAAGCCAACACCGCCTGGCCGCGCGTTCACCCGTTCTGAGCCGCAGCCGTGCCGCCGCCGGCCGGGCCCCGCGCCCGGCCGGATCCGGGCGCGCGTCGCTGCTTCAGGGGTGCGCGCCCGCCATCGTGATCACCTCCTCCCCATCGCACACCCGCCGGCCCGCGTAGGTAACTGCTCACCCCTCCGGTGATGCCTCACGCCGGTCGGATGATCGCCACGCCGGCGAGGGCTGCGCGCAACGCCTCGAGGGCGGTCCGGCCATGCATTTGTCCGGTGGCGATGACG
>JBBRKH010000388.1:0-1885 GCA_038217965.1 Sphingomonadales bacterium
AACGTGATCTTCGGTCCCGGTGTCACCGTGGAATCCGGCGCCGAAATCAAGGGTTTCTGCCATCTTGAGGGCTGCCACATCAGCCGCGGCGCCACCGTAGGCCCCTTCGCCCGCCTGCGCCCCGGAACCGAACTGGCCGAGGATGTGCATGTCGGCAACTTCGTCGAGATCAAGAACGCCCTTCTGGGTGAGGGCGTGAAAGTCGGCCACCTGACCTATCTTGGCGACGCCGATGTCGGCGATTTCACCAACATCGGCGCGGGCACCGTGACCTGCAACTATGACGGCGTGATGAAACACCGCACCACCATCGGCAAGCGCGCCTTCATCGGGTCGGACACCATGCTGATCGCCCCGGTCACGGTCGGCGATGGTGCCTTGACCGCAAGCGGCTCAGTGATAACCGAAGATGTCCCTCCCGAGGCGGTCGCCATCAGTCGCGCCAGACAGGTGAACAAGCCGGGCCTCGCCACCCGGATGTTCGATAAGTTAAAGTCTATCAAGGCCGCAAAGGCAAAAGGGCAGTAGAAATGTGTGGTATTGTCGGTGTTCTGGGAAACCATGAAGCAGCCCCCCTGCTCGTCGAAGCGCTGAAGCGGCTTGAATATCGCGGCTATGACAGTGCGGGAATTGCCACGGTCAACGACGGCAGGCTGGATCGCCGCCGCGCCGTGGGCAAGCTTGTCAATCTGTCGGACCTTCTGGTTCACGACCCCCTTGCCGGAAAATCCGGCATCGGCCACACCCGCTGGGCGACCCATGGCGCGCCGACCGTCCTTAACGCGCACCCGCACCGCGCGGGCGGCGTCGCCGTGGTCCACAACGGCATCATCGAGAATTTTCGCGACCTGCGCGCCGAACTTCAGACTGATGGCTATGCCCAGGAATCGGACACTGACACCGAAGTCGTGGCGCTGTTGGCCCGGCGCGAGATGGACCGCGGGGCCATCCCGCAGGACGCTGCACGCCGCACGCTCGGCCGCCTGCACGGCGCTTTCGCCTTGTGTTTCCTGTTCGAGGGCGAAGACGATCTTCTGATCGCCGCGCGTCAGGGCAGCCCGCTTGCGATCGGGCATGGCACCGGCGAGATGTTTGTCGGCTCGGACGCGATCGCGCTGGCACCGATGACCGACCGGATCACCTATCTGGAAGAAGGCGACTGGGCCGTCATCACCCGCGCCGGCGCGCAGATATACAACGCCGAAGGCCAACTGGCCAACCGCGCCGAAACCCGCGTCCTGCTTGACTCCGCGCGGATCGAAAAGGCCGGCTACAAGCACTTCATGGCCAAGGAAATCGCCGAGCAACCGCTGGTGATCGCCGACGCCCTGAAGCATTACACCACCACCGACTGGACCCTGTCCTTGCCGAAAGACCTTGATTTCACTGGAATCGACCGGGTGACACTGGTCGGCTGCGGCACAGCGTCCTATGCAGCCCATGTCGCGAAGTACTGGTTTGAACAGATCGGGGGCCTGCCCGCAGATGTCGATATCGCGTCCGAGTTTCGCTACCGCGACCCGGTCCTGTCGCCCAAGGCGATGGCGATTTTCGTCAGCCAGTCCGGCGAGACCGCCGACACCCTCGCGGCCCTTCGCCATGCAAAGGGCAAGGTCGCCCGCATCGTCGCGGTGATCAACGTGCCGACCTCCTCCATCGCGCGGGAAAGTGACCTTGCCTTGCCCATTCTGGCGGGGGTGGAAATCGGCGTCGCCTCGACCAAGGCCTTTACCTGCCAGTTGGCACTTCTGGCGCTGATGGCGCTCAAGGCCGGGGTGGACCGGGGCCGGATCGATGCCGCCGCCTTGCGCGACCGGCTGACAAGCCTTTTGGCCCTGCCCGCGCTGATGAATGCAGCACTGGCCCTTTCCGACCCGATCGCCCG
>JBBRKH010000389.1:0-1884 GCA_038217965.1 Sphingomonadales bacterium
TGCTGGTGGACTGGCTGCGCGACGATCTGGGGCTGACCGGAACCCATATCGGCTGCGACACCAGCCAGTGCGGCGCCTGCAATGTGCTGGTGGACGGTGCTGCTGCAAAGGCCTGCACGCTTCTGGTCGCCACGCTCGATGGCGCCGCCATCACCACCATCGAAGGCCTTGGAACCGCAGACGCGCTGCACCCGATGCAGCGCGCATTCCGCACCCACCATGCGCTGCAATGCGGCTTCTGCACACCCGGCATGGTGATCGCCGGCATCGCCATCGCAAACACGCACGGCGCGGACGTGACGGTCGACACCATCCGCCACGAGCTTGAAGGCAATCTCTGCCGCTTCACCGGGTATCAGAACATCGTGGCGGCTATCGCGGCAGGCGCGCAGGAGATGGCGAAATGACGCCCTTTTCGCTGCAGCGCCCCACAAGCATTGCCGCCGCCACCGCGGCATTCACGGGTGACGCCGCCTGGCTCGCCGGTGGCCACACCCTCATTCCGGCGATGAAATCCCGGCTGCGCAGCGTCGAAACGCTGGTCGATCTGTCCGCTATCCCCGGGCTGGACACCATCCACCGCGACGGCGACCGGCTGGTCATCGGCGCCATGGCGACCCATGCGGCCGTCGCCGCGTCACCGGTGGTGCAAGCCGCCATTCCCGGCCTCGCAGCGCTCGCCGCGCTCATCGGCGACCCGCAGGTGCGCAACCGCGGCACCATCGGCGGCAGCATCGCCAACAATGATCCCGCGGCCGACTATCCAGCGGCCCTGCTCGCGCTCGACGCCATCGTCGAAACGACGCACGGCACCCACGCCGCCGACGCATTCTTCCAGGGCATGTTCACCACCGCGCTCGATGAAGGCGAACTCGTCACCAGCATCAGCTTCCGCGTGCCCAGCGCCAGCAGCTATGCCAAGCACCGCCACCCGGCCTCCCGCTATGCGCTTGCCGGCGTCTATGCCGCGCGGTTCGACGATGGCGTGCGCGTGGCGGTGACGGGTGCAACCACTGCCGTGACCCGCTGGACGGCTGCGGAGGCGGCCATCACCGCCGGCAGCACGCTTCCCGCCACACTGGATAGCGACGATCTCGCCACCGACATCCACGCCAGCGCCGAATTCCGCGCCCATCTCGCCGGCGTCATGCTGCGGCAGGCCGTGGCGGCGCTCGGCTAGCTATAGGCGATCATTCGCCCCAGGATCAGCACCGAAAGCCACACCAGAAGCGACAGCAACGCGCCCAGCCGTACGGGCATCGGCACCATCTGTTCCCACTCCGCAAGCCGATCGTTCGTGGCGAACCGGAACGCAACAGCGTTCAGGAGCCCCACCCCGATCAGGACCAGCTTCCACCAAAAGCTGTCATTTCCCGCCAGTGCGTTCGCATCGGCGGCAAACATCACGCTTCCCGAGCACGCCAGCAGCAGCAGCCCGGCAATCGCCAGCGGCGTGACGGCATCCGACAAGGCATCCGGCGAAAGCCTCGGAAACGCCCCCAGCAGCCGCAGATCCAGCAACCCGATGCCGCCCACCAGCATCACCAGGCCGAAAAGATGCACCACATTGGCGGCCGGATAGGCAACCGCCGAGCCGCTTGCCCAGGCAGCAAAGGCGGTTCCCTCGACCAGCCCGGCAGCTGCTTCCAGGATCAGCGCAGCTCCACCGTCGTGTCGCCCACGATCACCCGCTCGATGCGCATTTCCCTGGTGCCATCCGTGCGCGGATAGCCGATCAGCGTCACCGTCTGGCCCTTTGCAATCATGTCCTGCTTCAGCCCGCGCGCTTCCATCCGCGAAACCGGCGCCAGCACCACGTCCCAGGTCGCCTTGTCCCAGGTCACCTTTGCCGAGCCGTGCGGATTGCCCCAGCGCACATCCTTC
>JBBRKH010000390.1:0-1878 GCA_038217965.1 Sphingomonadales bacterium
AGCAGTATCATCCCGGATTTCACGAAGCCTTCTCCTGCAGCCGCGCCCGCACACAGTCGGTGCCCAAGCGCGCGTCAGCTTCGGTAAATCCACTGCTTTGCATAACGCCGTACACCTCCGGCTCTTTCACGGTTGTGCACCCAGATACCATCAGCAGTGCCACCAAAGCCACAGTCGCCCGCATAAACATTTCCCCTCTGGCCATTTGCCTGTGCCACCGATAACGAATGCTTCCAACATGGACAATTTTCGCCATCCATCGGCTCTGCCCTGCGCCACGCAGTTCCGGCCAATGCACCTGAAATTCATCATGCGCTCGCTCCAGTCCGCCTGGGCCACTGGCATCCTGCCGCCGGCAGATCTGTGCCCCGATCGCCTGCGCGCCATGGCGGAGAAGGAAACCGGCCTCACCGCCGACACCCACGCCGATCGCGCCTTCTTCGAGCGGCAGCTCGCCGTCCTCCTCCCCGCCTTGCACCACGAAGCGCGCCTCACCGGCTTCGGCAGGCTCATCGCCCATGGCAGCCTGCTGAAGGTGATGAAGGAGCGGCTATGGGCCGAGGCGCTGTTTGCCGAGCATCCCGAAATCGACGAAATCCAGCTGGCGCCCCCCGTCATCGTGGTCGGCCCGATGCGCTCCGGCACAACCCGCCTGCAGCGCCTGCTCGCCTGCGACCCCCAATTCACCGCGCTGAAGCTATACGAGGCAAGCTGCCCGGTGCCCTGGCCCCGCAGCTTCACGGGACGGCAGGACCCGCGAATCGCCTATGTCGCACGCGGTCATCGCCTGCTCACTTCGATCAATCCGGCCACCGCGCACATCCACCCTACCGGCCCGCTGGAAGTCGACGAAGAGCTCGGCCTCAACGAGCAGTCGCTGTCGGGCGCGCTCATCGAAGCGCAGCGCCGAGTTCCGAGTTTTGCACGTCACTGCGAAGCCGTCGATCAACTGCCCGTATATGCCCGCCTCGCCCGCCTGCTGAAGCTGCGCACCTGGTTTACCGGAGAAGACCCGGCGAAGCCCTTCATCCTGAAGACCCCGCAACACATGCAGGATCTTGCCGCATTGCACGCAACTTTCCCCGATGCGACGCTGCTGTTCCTCAGCCGCGATCCGGTCAGCGTGGTCGCATCGGGCGCCAGTCTCGCCTGGAACCAGATGGTTATCCAGTCGGACCATGTCGATCCGCACTGGATCGGGCGCGAATGGCTCCACAAGACCGGCCATCGCCTCGACGTGACGCGTCGGGTGCGCGCCGGCATGCCGGCAGCGCTGCAGCATGATGTGGAATTCGAAGCCATGAACCGGGATTGGCGCGGCGCGATTGCTCGCATCTACCGGCAGCTCCGCCGCGAACTGACACCGGCCACGCTCGCCGCGATGGAAGCCTACACGGCGCGCGCAGCCGCCGACCACGGCTTCAGCCGGCACCGGTATCACCTCGCCGATTTCGGCCTCTCGCCGCATGAGGTGCGCGATGCCCTCTCGGACCACTGGCACGAGCCTGCACTGCAAGCGGCATGATGCGGCCATGAAAGCCGCCGGTGCCGCCTTGCTGCTGCTGGCTTCGTCGCTGCACGCGCAGCCCCTGCCAATGCTCGGCGGGGTCGAAGTGCCCGGCTATGCCCATGCCAGTGCCGCCGCCACCGGCCCGATAGCATCCCACGCCGCCGGCGCCGCAGAGCTTGCGCCCGACGGCGCGATCCGACGCGCAATGACGGCCGACACTCCCGTTCGCATCGCCTCCATCTCCAAGCTGGTGGTGGCGCTCGCCATCGCCCGCCTCGCCGACGCCGGCAAGCTAAGCCTCGATGACGATGCCGGCCGCCACCTTGGCTGGCCGTTGCGCAATCCAGCCCATCCGGACGCTGCCATCA
>JBBRKH010000391.1:0-1870 GCA_038217965.1 Sphingomonadales bacterium
GGAAGTTCGAACAGCCTGCCAATATCCCCGGACACATAGGCCACCGCATTCATCTGATCAGACCATTGCTCGCGCGTGGAGTTGACGCGGAGCTAGTCCAGCGCGGCCTGCGACGCGCGGCTTTGGCCGAACAGATCGATCGGTGCGCAGGCGGGAGCATCGTTGGTGGGATCGGCGTCGGCATTGACGGCGCAGACGATCTGACCGCCACTGTTGCGAACGGCATTTGCCGCGCGCGTGAAGTTGGCAGTGTTTACGTTGCCGCGTGTCTGGTAGAATGTGTCCACCCGGCCATAGTTGAAGGCAACTTCATACCGCCAGGTATCGAAGAATGTGCCATCCGCGCCGACAACGATGCGATACAGGTCGCGTTCGTGATTTTCTCCGCGACCGCCGAAGTCGGTGTTGAAGCGCTGCATCGTGAAGCCGGTGGCACCGGGTGCGAGGCTGCGGGTGAGCACGTCGCGGGCCTGAGCGGTCAGGAACGGATTCGTCAGCTGGAAGGTGGGATTGAGTGCGCCCGACGAGAAGGTTGGCTGGCCTTCCTGGATGGATTGGGTGCGGACAAACTTGCCTTCGAAGAACGGGCGGAACCCTTCGCTCACTTCGAAGCTTGCCAGCACATTTCCGGAATAGCGGGTGGTGCCGACCTGCAGCAGACCGGTTTCCCGCAGGGTGGAGCCAAGGCCGCCCTCGAAATTGCCCGAGCCGAACGGCCGGAAATCGCGCCGGCCGACATTCTGCACCAGAGTGCCGTCGGGGGCAAACACGAAGACATTGCCGAACTGCGTGGTGCCGGCAGTGTTGAACACGCCCGAACAGTTGAGCGCCCGGCGCGCCGGAGCTGTGCCGGTGCACGACGATGTGTAGGCACCGCCTGTCGAGATGCCGGCATTCTTGATACCGCTGATGAGCGTGGTGTCGAAGACGCCGTTGCCGGCCGCCGGCTCGCCGACCGTGTCTTGGGTCAGCTGGAACTGGGTGCGGCCGGAAAAGGCGCCCGTCTGGCCATCGCGCTCCGTGAGAAACAGCGGCGCGGCCTCGGAATATTCAAGGCTGATCGCAATGTTGCCGCGGCCGTCGCTGAAGTTCTTGCCGGCGGTCAGGCTGGCGGAATAGGCCGGGCGATCGCCGCGCGAGGAAATCCCCATCTGGCCACGCGCTTCAATGCCCTCATAGTCCCGCTTGGTGATGAAATTGACGACGCCAGCAACGGCATCCGAGCCATAGATGGCGGAATTGCCGCCGGTGACCACATCGACGCGCTCTAGCAGACCGGTCGGCATGGTGGCCACATCCACCTGGCTGGTGCCGGGAGACGAGGTGACATGGCGGCGGCCATTCTGCAGCACCAGCGTGCGCGAAGTGCCTTGACCGCGCAGATCGAGCGTGTCGACGCCGGCGGTGCCGATGAACCGTCCGGAATTCTGCGACGTGAAGGTCGGGCGGAACGAGGGCAGCAAGGCAATCCGGTCACCAAGCGAGACTTCGCCCGACTGGGTAAGCTCGGCGGCGGTCAGTGAGGTGACGGGGACGCTGGCATCAACGTTGGGGCGGGCGATGCGCGAACCGGTGACGATGATGGATTCAGACGCCTCTGCCGGCGCTTCCGCCAGCTGGGGCGCGTCTTGCGCAAAAGCCGGCAGCGCAATGACAGCGAGAGTGGATACACCGAGGAGAATATGCGCTTTCATAACAGTCCCGTTCTGTTTTTTAGAATGGCTTATAAAAAAATATGGTGGGGCAAATGGGGTCCGGGGGAAAGCCGAATTTCGACCTTATTGTGACATCGTCGCAATGTTTGCGGCAGTGTTGCACTTGCGTCACAGTTAACGACCAACCTCCGCCCCCTCGCCGTGCAGCGTAAGCG
>JBBRKH010000392.1:0-1856 GCA_038217965.1 Sphingomonadales bacterium
CCCGGCCCAACCGGAATCTTCTGTGCCTTGGCCCAATGGATGAAATCGGCAACGATCAGGAAATAGCCAGGGAAGCCCATGTCTTCGATCACGCCAAGCTCGAAATCCAACCGCTCGCGATAGGGTGCGGGGTCGCTGCCGGGAATCGCCGTCAGCCGCTTGGCCAGCCCTTCCGCAGCCAGCGTTTGCAGGGCGCGCCTTTCCTCCGCCGCATCGGGCACCAGCTTGGGCAGCACGGGCTCGCGCTTTTTCAGGGCGAAGGCGCAGCGCCGGGCGACCAGCGCGCAGTTGGCAATCGCTTCGGGCATGTCAGCAAAGCGCAGCGCCATTTCGGCTGCGCTGGCGGGCAGCATGTGCAGCGCGTTCGATCGCCGGCGTTCCGGGCTCTCCACATAGGCGCCGTCGGCGATGCACAGCATCACATCATGCGCCTCATGGCCTTCCGGCTCCAGGAAACGGGCGATTGAGGTCGCAACCAGCGGCGCACCCAGCCGGTAGGCCAGCGCGACGAGCGCAGCTTCGCTTGCATTCTCCACGGCATCACCCGTGCGCGAGATTTCCACGAACAACCGGTCGCCAAACAGCGCCTGCAGCCGAAGCGCTAGGGCCCTGGCATCGTCCGTCTGCCCTTGCGCAAGCAACCGGGTCAGCGCGCCGTCGGCGCCTCCCGTGAGCGCCAGCAGACCTTCCGTGCGCCCGTCCAATCGTGCGAGATCGCCTTCGCCATCAAGGTGCGCGGCGGACACCAGTGCCAGCAGATTGCGCCAGCCGGCTTCGTTCTGCACGATGAGGGGCAGATGGTCAGTGGGCGCAAGCGTGCCCGGCCGCAGGCTCCCGGGCGCGACTGTGCGGACGATCGGCAACGCGACACCGATCAGTGGCTGCACGCCCACATCCATGCAGGCCTTGGAAAAAGCCATCGCCGCAAACAGATTGCCGCGGTCGGTCAGCGCCACCGCCGGAAAACCGCGCTGCGCGCATGCTTTGGCCAGCGCCTTCGGCTCGATCGTCGAATCGAGCATGGAATAGCAGCTTTGGGTGCGCAGCGGCAGGAACATGGGCACGACTGTGCGGCCGGCTTGCGGCAGTCTCAAGGGCAGGGGGCCCAGAAAGCTGTGGATAGAGGCTAGAAGCGGGCCATCGCGCCGCCGCAGATGCGAAAGCCCATGCCGGATACAAAGCGCGCGGCGTCACTCGCCAGAAACAGCGCAGGGGCAGCCACATCCTCCGGCTCGCCGATGTAGCCGGCCGGCGCCTTGCCTTCCCAATAGGCGCGAAAATCCGGGTCTTCCATGAAGGGCTTCGACATTCCGGTCCAGATGGCGCTCGGCTGCAGATAGTTCGCCGTGATGCCGTATGCCCCAAGGTCGACCGCCAGCGATTTGGTGAAGCCGGCAACGGCATGCTTGGACGCGCCATAGGCACAAAGCGACGGGCCGCCGAAATCCGACATGATGGAGCCGAGGTTCAGGATGCGCCCCCAGCCTTTGGCCTTCATCAGCGGCACAGCGGCCTGCGTGATGCGGAACAGCGCGCGGACATTTACCTCGAACACCCGGTCCCAGCTTTCCAGCGACTGGTCCTCTATCGATCCCGGCAGGCAGATACCCGCGTTGTTGACCAGTATGTCGAGGCCGCCGAACGCCGCTTGGGCGGCGGCGATGATGGCGTCTGGCGCGTCGCCGGCGGTCACGTCCATCGCCAGCAGCGCCATGCGCGCGTCGGCTGCAAGGCCAGGCTCCGCAAGATCCACAGCCAGCACCTGTGCGCCTTCGGCGTGGTAGAGCTTCGCGATGGCCTCGCCGATGCCGCTGGCAGCCCCGGTCACGATCGCCGTCTTGCCTGCCAATGTGCCC
>JBBRKH010000393.1:0-1855 GCA_038217965.1 Sphingomonadales bacterium
GGCGCCGCCGACAAGGCGCAGATCAACGCCATGGTCCAGCGCCTGCTGCCCGGCTGCGGCCCCATGCGCGAAGACGAAGCCGATGCCCTCGCAGTCGCAATAGCCCACGCGCACCTTAGAACCTCCCCTGCCCTTCAGCGGTGGAGCCGCCCCGAACACCCCGCCGGAACCGGAAAAGCGGCATGATCGCCAGCCTCACAGGCTGGCCGCAATCCGTCGGCGCAGACCATGTCGTCCTCAACGTCAACGGCGTCGGCTACCTCGTCCACACCTCCGCCCGGACGGCAGAACGGCTGCGCCCCAAACCCCTCGCCAGCATCAAGGATGCAATGGTCGACACGGCCGAACCCACCTTCCTGTTCATCGAAACCCAGGTGCGCGAAGACGCAATCACCCTGCACGGCTTCCTCACCACCCACGAACGCGACTGGTTCCGCCGCTTCACCAGCATCCAGGGCGTCGGCGCCAAAGTCGCCTTCTCCATCCTCGGCACGATCCCCCCGGAAGCGCTCGCCCGCACCATCACACTGGAAGACAAGGCAATGATCGCCCGCGCCAACGGCGTCGGCCCTCGCCTCGCTGCCCGCATCATCACCGAACTCAAAGGCAAAGACCTCCCCGGCAGCGGCGCACCCCTCACCCCGCAAACCACCGCCACCTCCATTGGCACCGTCGCCACCACCTCCATGGAAGCCGTCTCCGCGCTGCAAAACCTCGGCTTCCGCCCGCCCGAAGCGCTGCGCGCCGTGTCAGAAGCCGAACGCGACCTGGGCACCGACCTCCCCACCGCCAGCCTGATCCGAGAAGCCCTGAAACGCGCCAGCCGCTAAGTGGACATTCGCGTGGCGCAAGCCCCTGACTGCAGCAGAGTTCGGCGTGTCAGCGTATGAGGTGGTTCCTTTTCTGGCCCGCCCTATCGCATCCCGCCCCGCTGCCCGCTAGAGACGTGGGCGATGAATGACGACAATCGCTTGCTGCACGCCGGTTTGCGGCATGAAGATGCCGACGCCGCGCTGCGCCCCAAAACGCTGGCCGAATTCGTCGGCCAGCAGGCTTCGCGCGACAATCTGCGGGTGTTCATCGATGCCGCCCGCCAACGCGGCGACGCGCTCGATCATGTGCTCCTGTCCGGCCCGCCGGGGCTTGGCAAGACGACGCTGGCGCAGATCGTCGCCCGGGAGCTTGGCGTAGGCTTTCGCGCCACCTCCGGCCCGGTGATTGCCAAGGCCGGCGATCTGGCAGCACTGCTCACCAATCTCGAACCCAATGATGTGCTGTTCATCGACGAAATCCACCGGCTTTCCCCCATGGTGGAAGAAATCCTGTATCCCGCCATGGAAGACCGCGCGCTCGATCTGATGATTGGCGAAGGCCCGTCGGCGCGCTCCGTCCGCATCGATCTGCCGCCCTTCACGCTGGTTGGCGCGACCACCCGCGCCGGCCTTGTCACGCAACCGCTGCGCGACCGTTTCGGCATTCCGATCCGGCTGATTTTCTACACCGAAGCCGAATTGCTGAGTGTCGTCATCCGCGCTGCAAACCTCCTCGACCTCGCCCTCACGCAAGACGGCGCCAGCGAAATCGCCCGCCGCGCGCGTGGCACCCCCCGGATCGCCGGCCGTCTGCTGCGCCGGGTCCGCGATTTCGCCAGCACCCGCACCGCCGCCGTGGACGCCGCCTTCGCCGACCAGTCGCTCACCCGCCTCGAAGTGGACAGCCGCGGCCTCGATGCGCAGGATCGTCGCTACCTCTGGATGATCGCCGACCTCTACAAAGGCGGCCCGGTTGGCATCGAGACGCTGGCCGCCGGCCTGTCCGAAGCCCGCGATACGCTGGAGGATGTGGTCGAGCCATA
>JBBRKH010000394.1:0-1852 GCA_038217965.1 Sphingomonadales bacterium
TGCTCGATTTCCGGCATGTGCCGATGCCGCCCCACGGAATAGGGCGCAACCGCTTCCGACACTTCGGCAAACAGATTGCTCTCCTTCAACGACCGGCCAGCGCCGGACACGCCGGACAGCGCGTTGATCGTGATGTTGGCCGGCCTGATCGCGTTGGCGAGCGGCAACAGGGCGAGCAGCGCGGCGGTTGGATAGCAGCCGGGGCAGGCAACCAGCCGTGCCGCCGGCAGTGCGTGGCGGGCAAACTCCGTCAACCCGTAGACCGCGCCCGCAAGCATGGCAGGTGCCGGATGTGCAAGGCCATACCAGTCGGCATAGGTCGCCGCCGATTTCAGCCGGAAATCCGCCGACAGATCGACAATCCTCGGCCCCTCGATCTGCTGCAGCAGGGTGGCTGAAGCTGCGTGCGGCAGACAGCCGAACACGAAATCGAGTTGCGCGAAATCGATATCCTCCGCCCGCACCAGTTCCGGCAGTTTGGCGTGCGAAAAATGCGGCCAGATTTCCGCCATGCCCTGCCCGGCCTTCGCATTGGCGGACAGCGCCACGATTTCGATCTGCGGATGCGAAAGCGCCAGCCGCACCAGATCGGCACCGGTGTAGCCCGATGCGCCGAGCACTGCGATCTTCAGCAACTGGGTCATCGATGCTGCTTAGCGGAGCACCTTCAGCATGGGAAGGATGGAAGCAAAGCTGTCCGTCCATCCGGCGATGTCGCGATCGGCCTGCAGCGCGCGCCAGCTTTCCGGATCGGCAGTCGCGGCAACCAGCTGCTGCATGCGCGCCTCGTCCCGCGCAAGGGCAATCCAGATCGAGCTGTTGTAGCTGTAGCCATCGGCGATGTCCCGGGCAGTGGGCTGGAAGGCAACCAGTCGGGCCGACAGCCCCATTTCCTTGGCAAGCGCCGCCACCACCGGCTCCAGATCGAGAAAGCGGTTGGAAATGTGCAGCAACACGAAGCCATCACCGGCTACGGAGCGCAGATAGACTTCGAAGGCCTCGCGGGTAAGCAGGTGCAATGGAATGGCGTCCGACGAGAAGGCGTCCACTGCCAGAACATCGAAACCGGCAGCAGGTTCGTCAGCGAGCTTCAGCCGCGCATCCCCCACCACGATGCGGGCATCGGGCTTGCAGTCGCGCACATAGGTGAAGATTTTCGGATCGGTGGCGAGCGTCACCATCAGCGGATCTATTTCGAACACCGTCCAGCTTTGCCCGGCCTTCGCGTAGCAGAGCAGGGTGCCGGTGCCGAGGCCGACGATGCCGATGCGCGCCTGCGGCCCGAACAGGGCGGGCGCCGCGGTCAGGGTCTGCCCCACGGCAGATAACGGCGCGTAATAGCTCATCGGCCGGCCCGAGAGCTCGGAATCGAAGGATTGCACGCCGTGCAGGGTGGTTCCGTGCAGCAGGCGGCGGGTCTGCTGAGAATTGCTGTTTTCCACCGTGTAGATGCCGAAGAAGCTGCGCTGGCGGGCGTTTTCGATGGTCGAGATATCGATCTGCTGCCAGCCGCCAAGCGCCAACATAAGCATGGCGAGATGCCAGGTGAAGATCAGCGGGCGACCGATGGCAACAACGGCGATACCGGCCATCAGCGCAACGCCGGTCAGCTGCAGCGGCGGCGTGTCGACCGCTATGAACGAGGCGCCAAGCCACCAGCCGAGTGCCAGCGTGAGCGGCGGGGTCAGGATGCGCAGCGCCCGCGACATCGGCCCCCGCCCCGTCCAGAGCGCGCCGATGCCGCGGGTCAGCGGCTTGGCCGGGATCAGCAGCGCCGCCAGCAGCAGCAGGATGGGATGCTCGTAGGTCCAGTCGAAGATCTGCGGCGCGATGATGGCAGGGAACAGGCCAC
>JBBRKH010000395.1:0-1826 GCA_038217965.1 Sphingomonadales bacterium
CGGCGCCGCCAGCGCAACCGAAAGGTGTTTCTCATGAGCCTGCGTCTTCCATCCCTGCTCGCCGTCTCGCTCGTCGGCGCAATTCTGCTGTCCGCGTGCGGGAACGGCCAGTCGTCCTCCGACCCGACGGCATCGGCTGCCGTCTTCAACGAGGCCGATGTCGCCTTCACGAAGGCGATGATTCCGCATCATGAACAAGCGATCGAGATGGCAACGATCGCGCTCGATCCTGCCATGGGCGCCGGACAGGAGGTAATCAACCTCGCCACTCGAATCCAATCCGCACAGCAACCGGAGATCGATCTGATGGCTTCGTGGTTGGTGGCGTGGGGTGAAAAACCACACGACATGGGCCACATGGGCCACACGGCCGACATGGAGGGGATGCAGGGCATGATGTCGGCTGACGACATGGCGGCGATGTCGGAGATGTCCGGCGCGGCATTTGATGCTCGGTGGTACGAGATGATGATCCTGCATCACGAGGGCGCCATGGCGATGGCCGAAGTGGTCAAGTCCGGCGGGCAGAACGCCGAAGTCGCGCTGCTCGCTGCTGAGATCATCACCGCTCAGCAGGCCGAGATCGCCGAGATGCAGGCACTCCTCGGGCAGTGAGCGTTGCTCCAGGAGCAGCCGATCAACCCGCCGTTACCTCGAAGATGGAAAGCATGCCGAACTGGGTGTGAGGCCTGCCGAGGCGGAATTGATCGCGGCCCCACCCGAACTGCCGCTTGTTACCGTGCGGCATTCGGCGCACTTCTGGTCGCCGCCAGGACGCTGCCACTGGTCGAGTATTCGGCTTCAGGCCATCGCGCTAAAAGTTTTTCTATCGTGGGACTGGTTTACGCCGCGCCGTGAGCGCCGGTCTGGGTGTCTACATCCTTATGGTCGGCATGTTCACCCTCGTTTTGAATTTTTTGTTGCCAGGCGCCAATCGAGTTGCGAAGCGGCCAGCGGGCTGATGGCTGCGCGTTGGGCATGCACGCCCGTGCACGGAAGATCGGATCGATCATCCTTGTCACGCGCGGCTGGAACGTCTGATCGTTCGCCGCCGTAGCCGCAGCCGTCGCTGACGGGTGCGCCTGCTCCAGCTAGCTGCCGAACAGCGCCTCCGCGTTTCGTCGAGTGGCCTCCGCCACCTTCGCCTCGTCTTCGCCGCGAAGCGCCGCAACGGTGGCCAGCACCGTCGTCAGGAAGGCAGGCTCGTTGCGCTGCCCGCGGCGCGTTGCGTCAGGCTGGTCCGGGCTGTCGGTTTCCAGCAGCAGCTGCTCGATCGGCATGGCCGCAACCGTGCGCCGCAGCCGCTTCGCCCGCTCGTAGGTCACCGGCCCACCGATGCCGAGCTTGAACCCGAGGCCGTGCAGCTGCGCGGCCTGCTCCTCGCTGCCCGACCAGCTGTGCAGCACGCCGCGCAGCCCGCCGATGCGCCTGAGCGCCAGGATGACCTCGTCCACCGCACGGCGGGCGTGCAGCACCACCGGCAGGTCGAACGCGCGGGCAATTTCGAGCAGGCGCTGGAAGTAGTGCCGCTGCTGGTCCGGGTCCAAACCCTCGATGAAAAAGTCCAGGCCGAACTCGCCGACGGCGGCCGGATTTTCGCGCTCGATCCAGCCGGGCCGGGCGTCGAGGTGCTCGGGCCGGTGCTCGGCCAGAAATACCGGATGCAGCCCGTAGGCCGCCTTCAGGCCGGGGCGCAGCGCGCAGGCGGCCTTCAGCGCGGGCCATTCCCGGAAAGAAACCGCCGGCACCAGCTGCTGCAGCACGCCCGCCGCCTCGGCGCGGTGCTGCACCGCGTCGCGGTCGGCGTCGAACTCGCCCGCGTCCAG
>JBBRKH010000396.1:0-1824 GCA_038217965.1 Sphingomonadales bacterium
CCGATCGATTTTTCCACCGGCTCGGTCGGGCTCGGCGTGGCGATCACCGCCTTTTCCAGTCTGGTGCAGGATTACCTCATCGCCCATGGCGCGCTTGCCGCCCAGGACGCCGGCCGGATGATTTCACTGATGGGCGATGCCGAACTCGACGAGGGCAATATCTACGAATGCCTGATCGAGGGCTACAAGCACGATATCCGCAACTGCTGGTGGGTGGTCGATTACAACCGCCAGTCGCTGGACAGCACGACCGCCGATCGCATGTTCCGCCGGTTCGACGACATCTTCGAAACCTGCGGCTGGCGGGTCATCACGCTAAAGCATGGCAAACGGCAGCTTGCGGCCTTTGCCCGGCCGGGTGGCCGCTCGATCGAGGACTGGATCGACACCTGCCCGAATGCCGACTTTGCGGTGCTGACCTACCAGGGCGGCAGCGCCTGGCGGGAACGCCTGCTGGCCGACATCGGCGGCAAACCGCATGTGCAGGCGCTGCTTGGCAGTTTCGACGACGAAGGCCTGGCCGATCTGATGACCAATCTTGGCGGCCATTGTGTGGAAACGCTGATGGATGCCTTCGACAGCGCGCAGGACGAGCGGCCGACGCTGTTCATCGCCTACACGGTGAAAGGGCAGGGCCTGCCGCTGGCCGGCCACAAGGACAACCATTCCGGCATGATGAACCCGGCGCAGATCGCGCAGTTGCGGCTGCGCATGGGCATCGCCGAAGGGGCGGAATGGGAGCCCTTTGGCGGGCTCGGCGACAATCAGGCGGCGCGGCTGAAGGCGTTTGTCGATGCGAGCGTGCTGGCGCGCAAGGCAAGCGAGCCGCTGCCGCTGAAGGCGGCCGAGCTGCTGCCGCTGAAGGCGGCCCTGCCGCTGGCGCTCGCCATCCCCGTGCCGGAGCGATTTCCCGTTCCGAAGGGCGATGCGCAATCGACGCAGGCGGCCTTCGGCAATGTTCTGCTCGCAATCGCAAAGTCCGATCTGGCGCTCGCTGACCGGCTGGTCACCACCGCGCCCGATGTCACGCAGACGACGAATCTGGGCGCCTTCGTCAACCAGCGCGGCCTGTTTCGCCGCGCGGCGGTGGCCGATGCGTTTCGCGCGGCCAACATCCCCTCGGCGCAGAAATGGGCGGCAACCACCGCCGGGCAGCACATCGAGCTCGGGATTGCGGAAACGAATTTCTTCCTGCTGCTGACGTCGCTTGGCCTCGCGGCTCCGCATTTCGGCACCCGGCTGCTGCCTGTCGGCACCGTCTATGATCCGTTCATTGCCCGCGGCCTCGATGCGCTCAATTATGGCTGCTACTCCGATGCACGCTTCCTGCTTGTCGGCACGCCATCGGGCCTGACGCTGGGGCCGGAGGGCGGGGCGCACCAGTCCATCAACACGCCGCTCATCGGCATGGGGCAGCCCAACTTGACATCCTTCGAGCCGGCATTTGCCGATGAAGTGGCGCTGATGATGCAGTGGGCGTTCCGGCATATGCAGCAGCCGGGAGGCAGTTCGGTTTATCTGCGGCTGAGCACACGGGTGGTTGCGCAGCCGCGGCGCGCCGACGAGGATTGGGAAGCGGATGCGCTGAACGGCGGATACTGGCTTCACCCGCCGCTGGCGGGCGCCGAAGCGGCGATCATCTTCACCGGGGCAATCGCGCCGGAAGCGCTGGCCGCGCACGCGCTGCTCGCCGAAGATATTCCAGGCCTTGGCCTGCTCAACGTGACATCGCCCGATCTTCTGCACCGCGACTGGTCTGCTCGCTGCGCGGCGCGCTGGACGGATGCGCCAACCGGCCCATGCCATGTCGCGGTGCAGAAGATC
>JBBRKH010000397.1:0-1795 GCA_038217965.1 Sphingomonadales bacterium
GGCACCGGGATCGGATATTCGCCGCCGGCCAGAAAACTGGCCGGCACGCCAGACAGGGCTGTCAGATTGGGCTCGGCAAGGATGGTTACCAGGCCCTTGTCATCCAGCGCATCCAGAACCCCGTTGATGTCGAGCGAACCCGTCCGCAATGCGCCGAAAAGGCTGTCGGTGCCGCCGGTGCGGGTGGCAAATCCGCCAGCCGCAAGGACAGGATTGCCGGTCGCCAGACCCAGCGTTACGTCGCCGAAGCTGCCGAGCGCCTGCCAGTTGAACCCGAAATGGCGCACGACCTCGCGCGACACTTCGGCAATCCTCACCCGCAGATTGATCTGGGTCGGCGCAGTCACCGCAATCTTGTTGATGATCCGGGCGCGGTCCTGCCCGGTGACGAAGCGTTGCGCGATGCGCACTGCGTCATCGGCTTCGGCCGCCGTTTCCACCGCGCCGGACAGCACAAGCGCATCATTGGCCATGCTCGCCCGGATGCTGCGGCCCGGCAGCGCATCGGCCAATGCGCGGGCCAGCAGAGCCTCGTCGTAGCGCACCGTGACCGGAAAGCTGGCGATTTCCCGATCGGCCCGGTCAATGGCGAAAAAGCTGGTTTCGCCGGCGCTGCGACCAAACAGATACACCAGCCGCGGCGACCGCACCTGCACGTCGGCCACTGCTGGATCGGCAATGAAGACGCTGGCGGCCGGTCGCGCCAGATGAATCAGGCGACCCTTGCCAACCTCCACGGACACCGCCCCGGCCACCGTGTCGGTCGTCGCCGATCCGGCGCCCTGGCGCAACGAGGAGGGGCCGGATGACGCGGGGCCGGCAAAGCCCGGAGCACAAAGCGCCAGCGCCGCGGCCAGAGCTGCAAGCCGCTTCATTGTGCAGCCACCGCGGGCGATGCCGCAGCAGGCGCGGCGTCAGCAGTGGTGCGGCTGCTCGATCCGCGCACGATCTCCACTCCGTTCACCCGTTCCACGGCGACCGATCCGCCAACGACCGATCCGCCCACGGCCGCTCCGCCGGCGGCCGGCAATGCCGCAGGCGCTGATGGCTGGCCCATGCTGCCCATGGCCGCCGGTCCGCCCGGCAGCAGCGCCGCATCAAGACCCTGCGCAGTTGCCGCAAAAGCCGCTTCCGGCAGCTGCGTCACGTCGGTATCCCAGGTCTTGCCCAGTGCAGCGGATTGCAGGCTGGCCTGCTGTGCCTTCAGATCGCGCAAGGTCAGCGTGAGCTTGCCCAGCTCCTGTGCCACCGCGAGCGCCTGCGCCTGCTTTGGTGTCACCTCAAGCGTGATGGTTGTCGGCGGCGAAAAGCCGTCACCTCCCTGCAGGGCGGCAGCGTTCACCGGATCGACGCGCTGGTCGATGCCAAGCACGCGGGCGTTGTCCACCACTGTCTGCGCGACGATGCGGGTGGCGCCGCCGTTGGCAATGTTTGCCGTCAGCACGATATCCACCCGGTCTCCCGGGCCCACGAACCCCGCCAGCCCGCTGCTGGCCGTCACCGCAATGGTGACCGCCCGGTGGCCGGGCGCAATCAGCGCCGCCATGATGCCCTGGTCGCCGCGCTTCACGAGGTGCGCCGCAAGCAGCGGCTCGCCGGCGCTGATCGCCATCCGCACCATGGCGCCGGCCCAGGCCTGTGGGTCGGATGCACCCTCCACCAGATGTTCGGGCCGCACCGCCGCCTGCGGCCACAATTGCCAGTGCAGCATGCCAGCGGCAATCGAGTCGCCCGGTTTCAAATCGTTCGCGGCCACCAGAATTCGCACGGTTTCGAGAGTGTCGGCGCCGGCGGT
>JBBRKH010000398.1:0-1790 GCA_038217965.1 Sphingomonadales bacterium
CCCGTGCCGCCTGCGCCAGTTCGCGGGTATCGACACGAGCCAGAATCAGGTCCGCCACCGCATCATCGACAATCAGCAATTCGATCAGTGCGATACGCCCCTTGTAGCCGCTGCCCCGGCAGGCCGTGCAGCCGGTGGCGCGATAGAATGGCCCGGTGGCGGCATCGCCAAGCCCCAGCGCGGCCAATTGCGCCGGGGTCGGCTGATAAGCTTCTCGACACTCACCGCACAGCCGCCGCACCAGCCGCTGCGCCAGCACCGCGGTCAATGTCGAACTGAGCAGGAACGGTTCGACCGCCATGTCCATCAACCGCGTGACAGCGCCGGCGGCGGTGTTGGTATGCAGCGTCGAAAACAGCGTATGGCCGGTCAAAGCCGCCTGCACGGCAATCTGCGCGGTTTCGAGGTCGCGGATCTCTCCGACCATCATCACATCCGGGTCCTGCCGCAGGAATGACCGCAACGCCGTGGCGAAACTCAACCCGATGCCGGCATTGACCTGCATCTGCACGATGCCGGGCAGGCGATATTCGATGGGGTCTTCCACCGTCAGGATCTTGCGGCTGCCAGAATTCAGCGTTTCGATGGCGGCATAAAGCGTGGTCGTCTTGCCGCTGCCCGTGGGGCCGGTGACGAGGATGATGCCATAGGGCCGGGCCAGCGCCGCCTCCAGCCGGGTGGCCAGGCCTGCGGAAAAGCCCAGCGCGGCAAAATCCAGGGCCAGATTGGCGCGATCGAGGATGCGCATGACAACGCTTTCGCCATGGATCGATGGCGCCGTCGCCACGCGCAGGTCGATATCATTGCCGCGGACCGCCACCCGCATCCGGCCATCCTGCGGCAGCCGGCGTTCGGCAATATCCAGCCCGGCCATCACCTTGATGCGCGACACCATCGCGGCGCGCATCGCCGGCGGCAGCGCCGGCTGTTCGACCAGCACGCCATCGCTGCGGAAGCGGATGACCAGCCGGTCTTCGGCCGGTTCGACATGAATATCCGACGCCCGGGCATCCACGGCATCGGCGATCAGCCGGTTGACGGCGCGAATGACCGGCGCATCGCTGACCAGATCGCGCAGCCGTTCCAGATCATCCTCATCCGCCGCGGCATCGCCATCGGCCGCCGCCTCTGTTTCACCATGCAAGCGATCGATCGCGGCTTCGATATCGCTGGGGAGGGCGACGGCGCGGGCAACGATGCGGTCATAGACAAAGCCCAACGCCTCGGCCGCGAAATCATCGAATGGGTCGGCAAAGGCGACGCGCAAGGTCGTCGCATCGATGGCCAGCGGCAGCGCCCGAACGTCGCGCAAAAACCCCGGCGACGGCGCCGCACCCGGCACCGCCACGGTCGGCAGATCGGCAGCGGTGAGCAGCGGCAGGCCGGTTTCCTTGGCAATTGCGGCTGCCAGGCTGTGTTCCGACACCAGCCCGAGCCGGGTCAGCACCGCCTGGAATCGTTCATCGCTTTCGGCACCCACGGCGCGGGCACGGGCCAGCGCTTCCGGCGTCAACAGGCCATGGGTGCGGACCAGCCGTTCGATCGGGTCGATGCTGTCGCCGGCCTGCATTGGACTGTCCATTCCCCCCGAAACATGGCCGTCAAATAGCCGGTATCACGCTTTTGCACAGCCGTAATGCATTCGCGCAATTGCAAAATCGTACCGAGTCGGTTGCCACGTCGGGCAAAATTGCGGCCAAATCGGGTCCATAACATTGTTTCACATTGTCTCTGCGACGGTTTTTTTGCTGAAAAATCAGAGGTGTACATCCTTAGCTGATTGACAAGTA
>JBBRKH010000399.1:0-1765 GCA_038217965.1 Sphingomonadales bacterium
CGGCTCCCCCGCTGCCGCCAGCGCATAAAGATACATCCGCCCACCCGAGCAGGCCTTGGCGCCCACGCTCAGCGCCTTCAAAACATGGCTGCCGCGCCGGATGCCGCCGTCGCAGATCACCTCGATCCGGTCTCCCACCGCGTCCACGATTTCCGCCAGCTGGTCGAATGGCGCGCGGCTGCCGTCAAGCTGCCGCCCGCCGTGGTTGCTGACCATGATTGCCGTCGCGCCGATGTCCACCGCCTTGCGCGCATCACCCACGCTCATGATGCCCTTCAGGCAGAAGGGGCCCGTCCAGCTCTTGCGGATCTCCGCTGCGCGCGCCCAGTCCAGTGTCGGGTCGAGCATCTGGGTGAAATAGTCCGCCACGCTCATCGCCACATTCGAGCCTTCGGGCAAATGGCCTTCCAGGTTCGGCAGCGAGAATTTGCCGCGAAAAAGATACTCCAGCGCCCAGCGCGGCTTGGTCGCATACTCCCAGACGCTGCCGGCCGTGAAGCGAGGCGGCGATGTGAAGCCGCTGCGCAGGCAGCGCTCGCGGTTGCCGCCGACGATCGTGTCCACCGTCAGCGTGAGCGCATCGAATCCGGAAGCCTGCGCCCGCTCGATCAGCGAACGGTTCAGGCCGGCATCCTTGTGCACATAGAGCTGAAACATCTTCGGCGCCGCCACGCTCGCGCCGATGTCTTCCAGGCTGACCGTCGACAGCGACGAAATGCCGAAATAGGTGCCGAACTGCGTCGCCGCCCGGCCGGTCGCCCGCTCGCCTTCCCAGTGAAAAAGCCGCTGCAAGGCCGTGGGCGACAGGAACAGCGGCATGGCCAGCCGCTTCCCGAGCACCTCGACCGACATATCGATGCTTTCGACACCGGCCAGCACATCGGGCACCAGATCGCAATCCGCAAAGGCAGCAGTGTTGCGCTGCCGGGTCAGCTCATCGTCTGCGGCCCCGTCGATATAGTGGAACACCGGCCCGGGCAGGCGCCGTTTCGCCAGTGCGCGAAAATCCTCGACATTGTGGCAATCGCTGAGCTTCATCGAACCGGAGTGGCGGAGACCGCGCACGAGCGCAAGCGGCCGCGCCTTCCAGCCGGGTTATCCGGCTGGTGCGTCCGCCGGCTTCACCGGCACGAACATGCCGAGCCCGCACGAAGCGCCCCGGCTGATGCCGCCACCCTGGTTCAGCACGGTGATGATATCCACGTTGCACAGGCGGTTTATGGAGGTGGAATAGCTGAACGCCTGCTCGAACCCCAGACCGGGGCAGCTGTTCGACATTGTGTTCCGCAGCACGGTGCCATCCGTCATCGTGAAATCGATTGTCCGATCGTCCACCACGGTAGTCGAGCGTATGCGGACCGTGTCGACGCAGGTCTGCGGCTGGCCAACCGGCACCATGGTCTGCTGCGCGCGCGCCGGGCGATCGGGATCGGCGGCGCAACCGGCGACCACAAGCCCTGCGGAGATTGCGACTGCGGCGATCCTGAAAATGTGCATCCCTCTGGTCCTTCCTCGTGTCCGGTCGCCGCCGGCAGAGGCGGCGGCCAGAGGTGCGACACGCAATCCGCACCAGGCCCCGATTGCTCCCGATTTCCTGAACACGCTGTTAATAAGCATCACCGTCCCGTCATGTTTTTTGCCTTGAAGGCGCACTGCGCCACGATCGAACAGCGCCAGCATTCCGGCGCCCGCGCCTTGCACACATAGCGCCCGTGCAGGATCAGCAGATGGTGCGCCGCACGCGCCCAGCGCACCGGCACCTGCG
>JBBRKH010000400.1:0-1750 GCA_038217965.1 Sphingomonadales bacterium
GTGAACATCGGCCCGCCCCAGAGCGGCGGGCGTCCATCGGGATCGAACGGCAGGCCGATGATCTGCTGCGGGCTGGTCAGCAGCATGCCAAGCAGTGCAATTGCGGTCAGGCCGATTTCCAGCAGGACGGCCGGCTTTGGCCCGATGCGGGGGTCTAGCCAGCCGGCGAACAATCCACCAAACACCGCGAAAATCGAAAGGATGATGCCGTATGCGAGCATTTCCAGCGTTTCCCAGCCCATCGTGCCGGCCGCCAGCACGCCGCCGAACAGCAGGATCGCGGTCTTGCCGTCGGCATACAGCATTCGCGCCAGCAAAAAACGCGAGGCCTGTTTCTCGCGTTTGAGTTCGCTTACCATCGCCTTCAGATCGCCCAGCGCCTTGGAAAGCGCGCTTCGAAGCCTTTCGCCCGTCGGGTTCACATCGGGCACACCCAGAAAGATGATCGCCAACCCGATCGCCAGGCTCACTGCCACCAGCGGCCCCATCAGGCGCGCCGGCTCGTAGGATGCCGGGTCGATGCCGAACAATGGCGCCGACGGGACCCATGCCCATTCGACCGATCCGGGCAGCGAGAATGCCCACAGCGAAAACATCAGCATCAGCACCGAGCAGAAATTGCCGAGCGCCAGGCCGAGCCCCGACGCTTGCGCTGCCCGCTGCCCGGCCGCCGGGACCAGCAGCGCATTGTGAAACACCTCGGTCCAGGCAAACAGCAACTGCCCGCCGGCCACCAGCCACAGCACCGCAGTCGGGCCGATCGGGCCGCCAGGCGTCACCCACCAAAGCGCCCAATGCATGGGCAGCATCAGCAGCACGGTAAACGCCAGCATCGGCTTTCTCGGCCCCATCCGGTCCACCACGAGGCCGAGCAGCGGTGCCGTCAGCGCCACCAGCCAGCCGGCTATCTGCCCGGCGCTCGCAACCAGCGCCTGTCCCTCCACAGGCGAGGCTGCAACCGTTGCGACATAGTAGGGCATGAAGACATAGATCGTGATGAGCACGACGGAAGGATTGCGAAACCCTTCGAACAGTGCCCAGGCAACCGCCGACCGGGGCAGGTGCGCCTGTGGCAGGGTGCCAGTCGCAGGATCGTCCCGGCTCAGAAGCTTTCGCCCAGCGGCAGCTCGGTCGTCGCCTTCATCTGCTCCATCGCAAAGCTGGAAGACACATCCCCCATCGGCGCCACCTTGATGAGCCGTTTGTAGATGCGATCGTAATGCGCAATGTCGTGGCACACGATCTTCAGCAGATAATCGACCTCGCCTGCCATGCGATAAAATTCGACCACTTCCGGCACGCGCGCAACCCCTGCGGCAAATGTTTCCAGCCAGCCTTCATCATGGGCGCCCGCCTTGATGGCCACAAAGGCCGTCACACCCAGCCCGATGGTCTGCGCATCCAGCAGCGCCACCCGTGCGCGGATAACCCCTGACGCCTCCAGCCGCTTGACCCTCTTCCAGCACGGCGTCGGCGATAGCCCCACCGCGTCGCCGAGCGTGGCAAGCGATTGCGCAGCGTCGCGCTGCAGGGCGGTCAGGATGCGCCGGTCAATCGAGTCGAGGTGAATTTTCTCTTTCATCGCCATTTGTTAGCATGAATTGCCTGCCAAACGAGAAAATACTGCGAATTATGGAATGCGTTTCGCGCAGTATTGCGCTAGATTCCTACCGTCTTCAGCAGATAATCGACCTCGCCTGCCATGCGATAAAATTCGACCACTTCCGGCACGCGCGCAACCCCTGCGGCA
>JBBRKH010000401.1:0-1750 GCA_038217965.1 Sphingomonadales bacterium
GCCGACGACCGCATGAATGGCGAATGAACTCGCACCGATCATCAGCGCAGTATCGACAGCGCCAAACTGGACCAAGCCCATGACGGCCGATCCGGCCCCGATGATGATCGCGCCGACATACGGGATCAGGTTGGTCACGCCGGCGGCCACGCCCCAGATACCGGCGTTGTCCAGCCCGAAGGCGCGGAACGCCAGCCATGTCGCAAACCCGACGAAAACGCTGGTGCCCAGTTGCACCAGCAGGTAACGCTGGATTTGCGCGCTCACTTCATCGAGCGCCTCGACGGTGACCTTTTTCTGGCTCAATCTCGGCCCGGCAAGCTTGACCATCTTGCGGCGAAAATTGTTGCCCGATGCGAGGAGGAATAGCGCGACCAGGAGGACGATGCTGGTCTGGCTCAACAACGACAGCAGGCTCATGGTTCCGCTCCAGAGATAGTCGCGGATATCCAGCGCCGGCCGCCGGACAGGCGCGTTCGCCGAAGCGGGGTCGGTTTTCCGGACCGTCGCCGGCGCCGTGCCGCGCTTGGCGCCCGCCGTCTTGTCCGCCGCCGTGCCCGCGGGGTCCTGGCCAGCCCCGACGACGCCTTCTTCAGCCGCCTTCGAGATCTCGGCCGCGGCTTTTTGAACCTTTGAGATCGTGTCGCCGGGCATGGCGCGGTGATTGCGCATCATCAGGCGCAGTTTTTGGGAAATTTCCGGCAGCGAATCGACGAACGAGCTGGCTTGATCGCGCATCGCCCATCCGCCCCACCCGGCGCACGCGATGAGGGCGCATACCACCAGCAGCGCGCCGGCGGGGCGCGGCATGCCCCGGCGCGCAAGCCAGCTCACCACAGGTGTCAGTGCATAGCTGAGCATCAAGCCGAGCAGAAACGGTACCACCACCGCCTCGGCCCACTGCAGCGCGAAAAGCGCGGCCAGCAGCGCCAACAGCGCCAGCGAAATGCTGCGGATTTCAACCGGCATGTGCAACACGGTGCGGGCCGGATCGGGTTCGGGCGCGGCTTTTTCGGCGTCGATGGCCGGCGGCGCCGGGTCGGCTGCGGCCGCGGTGGTTTCAACCTCGATGGCCGGCGGCGCGTTTCGGCCTCCATCGGAGGGTGCGGGCAAGCCTTCGGCAACGGGGAGCGCCGGCATGGCGGCCGCGCCCGCCAGACCGGCTGGCTTGCCGCTGTCGCGATCAGTACTCATTTATGGCTCATGGCAATTGCGTCGGGGTGGTGCACGGGACATCCGGCACATGCGCTGCCGCGCCTGCCGACACCGCGTCGCAAGGATGGGCGCGTGCATGACTTCTCTCTGTTCCCCAGCGCACAAAGGGCGCGGCGAAGTGCCGCCCTAGAACACCAGATGCGGCGCAAGGACGGCGTCGGCAAAGAGCAGACCGAGCAGCCAGCAGACCCAGAAATCCTTTTCGACCATCACGCTCGAGATTGCCATGCTCGCCGCCGTCTGCGTGAACGCTAGCGCGCGTCGCTCGGGTGGAAGCGCTACGAACTGTGACGCGAGCGTGGCCATCGCGGTGCTAGCTGTCCGCCGCCAGCGCCCGCAGGGTGTGATGCATCCATCCGGGCGCCAAGGTCAAGTCGTCCACCAGGTTGCGTCGCTCGTTCTCTGGCAGGGTAAGCCTGAGCATCTCGAGTCGTTGCGGCGTGAGATGCTGGGCTCCGAGGCTGCGCAGAGCCTGGATCACCAGGCCGCTGGTGCGGCCGGCGGCAGCCATCTGGCGCGGCGTGGTTCGCTTCAG
>JBBRKH010000402.1:0-1746 GCA_038217965.1 Sphingomonadales bacterium
CCTTGTTCCGAAAGTGGCTGATTTGAATCTCTATCATCGTTTTTCCGGCCATGTGGCCGATGCGCTGGCGCAGTTGATTGCCGATGGCGACCTGCCGGCCGGGCTGAACCTGGCGGCGGTGACCGTGGAGCCGCCGCGCGATGCGACGCATGGCGATCTGGCAACCAATGCAGCGATGGTGCTGGCCAAGCCCGCGGGCATGAAGCCGCGCGATATCGCGGTGATGCTGGCGCTGAAACTCAACCGCCTGCCCGATGTGGCGGAAGCGGAAGTGGCGGGGCCGGGGTTCATCAACCTGCGGCTGCAGACGGGTGTGTGGCGCGACACGCTGGCCGATATTGCCGCCGCCGGGGCAGATTATGGCCGGTCGACCATGGGCGCCGGGCAAAGCGTCAATGTCGAATATGTGTCGGCCAACCCGACCGGGCCGATGCATATGGGGCATTGCCGGGGGGCGGTGGTCGGCGATGCGCTGGCCAGCCTGATGGGCTTTGCCGGCTTTGCGGTGACGCGGGAATATTACATCAACGATGCCGGCGGCCAGGTCGATACGCTCGCCCGGTCGGCGCATCTGCGCTATCGCGAGGCGCTGGGCGAAAGCATCGAGATTCCCGAAGGCTTTTACCCCGGCGACTATCTGGTGCCGGTGGGGCAGGCGCTGGCCGCCGAGCATGGTGACCGTTATGTCGGCGCGCCGGAGGGGGAATGGCTGAAGCTGTTCCGCACCGGCACCGTTTCCCTGATGATGGATCGGATTCGGGCCGATCTGGCGCTGCTCGGGATCCGGCAGGACGTGTTCTTTTCCGAAGCTTCGCTGGGCGATGCGGTGCAGGTCGCCCTCGACACACTGGCGGCCAAGGGCCTGATTTATGAAGGTGTGCTGGAAGCGCCGAAGGGCGATGCCGGCGAGGATTGGGAGCCGCGGCCGCAAACGCTGTTCCGCGCCACGCAGTTCGGCGATGACAGCGACCGGGCGATGAAGAAATCCGATGGCAGCTGGACCTATTTCGCAGGGGACGTCGCCTATCACTGGAACAAGCTGGAGCGCGGGTTCACGGCCCTGGTCGACATGTTCGGTGCCGACCATGGCGGTTATGTGAAGCGGATGCAGGCGGCGGTGCGAGCGCTGTCGGACGGCAAGGTGCCGCTGGACATCAAGATCGTGCAGATGGTCAAGCTGCTGCGCGCAGGCGAGCCGGTGAAAATGTCGAAACGGTCGGGCAATTTCGTGACGCTGGCCGATGTGGTGGAGGAAGTCGGCAAGGATGTCGTGCGCTTCATCATGCTGACCAAACGCAGCGATTCGCAGCTGGATTTCGATTTTGCCAAGGTGATCGAACAAAGCCGCGAAAACCCGGTCTTTTATGTGCAATATGCCCATGCCCGCATCGCCTCGCTGGGCCGCAAGGCTGTGGAGGCTGGCATCGCGCTGCCGCCGGCCGATCTGGCGCTGCTCGATGATGCCGATCTGGCGATGGTGAAGGTGGCGGCGCAATGGCCGCGCATTGTGGAACAGGCCGCGGCGACGCGCGAACCGCATCGGCTGGCCTTTTACCTCGCCGATCTGGCCGGGGCGTTTCACGCGGCCTGGAATGCCGGCAATGACGATGCGGCGCGGCGGTTCGTGCGGGCCGATGCACCGGCGTTGACCGCGGCTCGGCTGGCGCTGGCCGATGCAGTGGCGCAGGTGATCCGCAACGGCCTGTCGGTGATGGGCGTTGACGCGGCGAGCGAGCTCAACTGATG
>JBBRKH010000403.1:0-1733 GCA_038217965.1 Sphingomonadales bacterium
GCAATTGCGTGCCCATGCAGCAGCATCAGCAGCGCATCGGCCTGGCCCCAGTCCGCCCCGGAAAACGGCTGCCCATCTGGCAGCAACCACGCAACATCCGCAATGGTCAGCATCGTCGTCCCGCCGCGCGCCGGCTGCCCTGCCCTGAGCGCGGCCAGCTGTGCCACGAAATCCTCGAGGCCCGTATCCCGCTCCGCCCAGTCCAGCCAGGTGACCGCATTGTCCTGCGCATAGGCATTGTTGTTGCCGCGCTGGCTGCGGCCGAATTCGTCGCCCGCCGTCAGCATGATCGTGCCGCGCGAGGCAAACAGCGTTGCCAGCAACGCGCGCACATCGCGCGCCCGGGCCGCCAGCACAGCGGGGTCGCCGCTCGCGCCCTCCACCCCGTTGTTCCACGACAAATTCTCGCCATGCCCGTCGCGATTGTCTTCGCCATTGGCCAGATTGTGCCGCTCTTCATGCGCCACCAGGTCGGCCAGCGTGAACCCGTCATGCGCTGCGAGAAAATTCACCGTACGCGTCTTGCCGCCCGCAAACACATCGGAGGATCCGGCGAGCCGGGTCGCCAGCGCACCCACGCTCCCGTCGCCGCGCCAGAAGCGCCGCACATCGTCGCGGTAGCGGTCGTTCCACTCCAGCCAGCCGTCGGGAAACTGTCCGAGCCGATACCCCCCCGGGCCGATATCCCAGGGCTCCGCAATCAGCACCCGATCGCCAAGCCGGGGGTCTTGCGCAATTTCGCGCAGCAGGTCGGCGTGTGGGTCGAAGCCCGCCGCCGTCCGCCCCAGCACCGGCGCCAGATCGAAGCGGAAGCCATCGATTCCCGCCGCTTCCACAAAATGCCGCAGACTGTCCAGAATCAACCGCCGCACGATCGGCTGGTCGCAGGCAATCGTGTTGCCGCAGCCGGTGTCGTTCACCAGATCATTGCCGACATGGCGGTAATAGTCCCGCGCCGCCAGCCCGCGCATCGAAAGCGTCGGGCCGAACGCGTCGCTTTCGCCCGTATGGTTGAACACCATATCCAGGATCACTCCGATGCCCGCATCGTGCAGCGCCGCCACCACCGCCCGCAGCTCGGCGAAGCCCCCGGGCGCCAGCCGGGGATCGAGCGCCATGAACGTCACGGGATTGTAGCCCCAGCCATTGGCAAGCCCAAGCGCTCCAAGATGCCGTTCATCGATCCAGGCAACGATCGGCATCAGTTGCACCGCGGTCACCCGCAGTTTCTGCAGATGGGCAATCACGACCGGGTGCGCCAGCGCCGCCAACTTGCCCCGCAAATGCTGCGGCAAAGCCGGGTGCAGCATGGTGAAGGCCTTCACCGGCATTTCGTATATCAGGCCGCCCTCGCGAAACAGCGGAGGCTGGCTTGCCACCGCCTCCGGCACTGCAACCACCACCCCGTTCGGCGCCAGCCCGGCGGTATCGAATCCGAATTCTGCAAGCCGCGCATCCATCGCATAGGGCCGGTCGATCGCCAGCACATACGGATCGACCAGCAGCTTCGCCGGATCGAACCAGAGCCCGCATTCGGGCGCATAGGGCCCGTGCGCGCGGAACCCATAGAGCGCGCCGGGGCCCACGCCGGAAATCATGCCACGATGCACCCCGTCGGCCTGCTTCTGCAGAGCGAACCGCTGTTCGCGCTGGCCGATCAGCGCCACCTCGACCAGATCGGCATCCGGCGACCACACCGCGAAGTGCGTGCCCCCCGGCACCGGCACCGCCCC
>JBBRKH010000404.1:0-1729 GCA_038217965.1 Sphingomonadales bacterium
TTGCTGCCATCATCGTTGCCCAGCTGCGCCGCGGCGCGCCGGTTTCGCTGGAGCGCGCCGGCATTGTCACCGGCATCGCCGCCGGCAGCCTCGGCGTGCTCGTCTATTCGCTGTACTGCCCGGCCAACAGCGTTGCCTACATCGGTCTGTGGTATGGACTGGCAATTGCCATGTCCACATTGACGGCGAGATTTGTGGTGCCACCGCTGATCCGATGGTAACCGTCAGGACGTATCCGGAAACTGGCTCCGCGGGTAGGATTCGAACCTACGGCCAGACGATTAACAGTCGTCTGCTCTACCACTGAGCTACCGCGGAATAGGCCGTTCAGAAGGGCGCGCTATAATGCCCGGTTGACGGCTTGCCAAGTGTCGACATTGGGTGCGCAGTGCGGTTTTTCTTTCACCCGGGCTATGTGGCGCCCCTGCCGGCCGGTCATCGCTTTCCGATGTCGAAATATGAAACGACGCGCGCGGCGCTGGCCGCTGCCGGGATTTTGTTCGAAGCCCCGGCGGAGGCGGAGCGGGATTTGCTGCTGGCGGTTCATTCGCAAGCGTATGTGGATGCGGTGCTTGCAGCATCGGTCGAACGGGGCATCGAGCAGCGGATCGGGTTTCCGGTGACGCCGCTGGTTGCGCGGCGGGCGCTGCTGAGCGTTGGCGGCACGGTGCAAGCCGCGCGGGCAGCCCTGCGGGATGGATTTGCCGCAAATGTGGCGGGCGGATCGCATCACGCGATGCCGGATGGCGGCGCCGGATATTGCGTGTTCAACGATCTGGCGGTGGCGACGGTTGCCCTGCTGCAGCAGGGTGCAGCGCGGCGTATCCTCATCGTCGATCTTGACGTTCATCAGGGTGATGGCACGGCCGTGTGCCTGGCGGGCGTGGCTGGCGCCTTCCCCATGTCGCTGCATGCCGAGCGCAACTTCCCGGTGCGCAAGGCGCGCGGCTGGCGGGATGTGGCGTTGCCGGATGGAATGCAGGATATGGCCTATCTGCAGATCCTGCAGGCCGAACTAGACCGCGCGTTTGCAGCAGTGCGGCCCGATCTGGTGCTGGTGCAGGCGGGTGTGGACACGCACGAAAACGACCGCCTGGGGCGACTGCATTTGAGCGATGCAGGGCTGCTGGCACGCGATGCGATGGTGCGCGACGCTTGCCGTGCCAACGGCGTGCCGCTGGCTGCAACACTCGGCGGGGGATATGACGCCGATAGTGTGGCGCTTGGCGCGCGCCATGCGCGCAGCCTGCTGACCCTTGCGGGCCACACGATAGGTGCCGACTTTTTCGACTTTACAGCATCCGGCAGAGGCCTAGATGTATAGAGCGAGAGTGACGGAAACGGATCGGGGTTGATGGCGACTTTGCTGAATGAGGCGCAGGCGGCGACCGCGCGGGACGAAACGACGGATCATGTGGTGGTCCGCTTTGCGGGGGACAGTGGCGACGGGATGCAGTTGACGGGGGGGCAGTTCACGCTTTCCACTGCACTGGCCGGAAATGACCTGGCCACGTTTCCGGATTACCCCGCCGAAATCCGCGCACCGCAGGGCACGCTGTTTGGCGTGTCGGCTTTCCAGATCAACTTCGGATCGAGCGAGATCGACACGGCCGGCGACGAGCCCGACGTGCTGATAGCGATGAATCCGGCGGCGTTGAAAACCAATCTGCCGGCGCTTCGACGGGGCGGGCTGGTGATTGTCGACACAGGCGAATTCGGCGAGCGCAAC
>JBBRKH010000405.1:0-1714 GCA_038217965.1 Sphingomonadales bacterium
TGGCCGGCCGCGTTCGGCATCGTGAACACGGGCGGCTTCAGGTAGCGGAACGGCATGAAGAAGCCGACCGAATCCTTGCTCGCCAGCATCGCGGTGACCAGCGCCGTCTTGCCGCCGAGCGATTGCAGGTGCCGCGCGATCGCCCGCGCCGCATGCGGATTGTGCCCGCCGTCGAGCCAGACGTCGCAGCCCTCCGCCATCGCCGTCACCGGCCCCGGCTTCAGCCGCTGCATTCGCCCTGGCCACACGGCTGCGCGCGCGCCGCGAAAGATCGCGTCCTGCGGTATACGGACGGAATTGCCAAACAGCTGCATCGCCATCGCCGCCAGCGCGGCATTCGCACGCTGATGCTCGCCGATCAGCGCCAGGTCTTCGGGCATGGCATCGACGAAGTGCGTTTTCAGCCGGTAAAGGGGCGCGCCTTCGGCTGCCGCCTTTTTGGAAATCACATCATCGCAAACCTTGCGCTGGATCGCCGAGAGGATCGGCCTGCCCTTCTTGATGATGCCGGCCTTCTCGCCCGCAATCGAGCGCAGGTCCGAGCCGAGGAAGGCCTTGTGGTCAAAGTCCACCGGCGTGATGACGGAAAGTGCCGGCGTATCGATCACGTTGGTGGCATCAAACCGCCCGCCGAGGCCGACCTCCAGAATGAGCAAGTCGGCCGGCACTTCGGAGAAGGCGAGAATCGCCGCCGCCGTGGTGGCCTCGAAGTGGGTAATCTGGCCGCCGCCAATGGCGTCGAATGTCCGGTCCAGCCAGCCGATCAGCGGCGCATCATCGACCAGGTCGCCCGCCAGCCGGATGCGTTCATTGAAGCGCACCAGATGCGGCGAGGTAAAGACGTGTACGGACAGGCCGGCTTCTTCGGCCATCGCGCGCATGAAGGCGCAGGTAGAGCCCTTGCCGTTGGTGCCCGCCACATGGATGACCGGCGGCAGCCTGTCCTGCGGACGGCCCAACGCATGGAGCGCCGCCAGGACACGCCCGAGCGAAAGCTCGATAACATCAGGATAGAGACCCTCGAACCGCTTCAGCGAGGCGTCGAGCGCCGGACTGTTACCGATCAATCAGCGGCGCCCTTTGGCTGGGGCAGCTTGTCGGCATGCGTTTTCGGAGGCGTCAGCATCACATTGGACCGGTCGTCCCGGCGGCGCGACAGAGGCAGCAGGTGCGACAGCACGCGCGAGATCGTTGCCTTCAGTTTCCTGCGATCACAGACGATATCGACCTGGCCCTTTTCGCGCAGGAATTCCGAACGCTGGAAGCCTTTCGGCAGGCTCTCGCGGATCGTCTGCTCGATCACGCGCGGGCCGGAGAAGGCAATCATCGCGCCGGGCTCGGCAATGTGCACATCGCCCAGCATTGCATAGGAGGCCGACACGCCGCCCGAGGTCGGGTCCGTCAGCACCACCACATAGGGCAGTTTTGCATCCGCAAGATCGTTGATCGCCAGCGTCGTGCGCGGCATCTGCATCAGGCTCAGCGTGCCCTCTTGCATGCGTGCACCGCCGGAGGCCGTGCAGACCACGAAGGACGATTTGCGCGCCAGCGCCAGTTGCGCCGCCGTGATGAAAGCCTCGCCCGCCGCCATGCCGAGCGAGCCGCCCATGAAATCGAAATCCTGCACCAGCACGACCGCCGGCACGCCGCCGATCTTGCCATAGGCCGCCACCATGCAGTCTTCCTGCAGCAGCGGCGCCCCGCCCTCTTCGGT
>JBBRKH010000406.1:0-1712 GCA_038217965.1 Sphingomonadales bacterium
ACAGTCGCCACCGGCAGCTTGCGGCTCTCAGCCACCAGCCCGACAAACCGCCGGTAGGTTTCGGAAACGGATGCCTGAAAAAGCGCTCTCGTCGCTTCGTTAAGACCGCCTGCCAGATCGGGCTGACCGGAAAACGGCGTGGTCGCAACCCCGTCAGACGAAACTCCGATGCCCTTCAAACTCTTTTCGAATGTTGGAATGATGCCGAACACGCCGATCGATCCGGTGATCGTCGAAGGCTGCGCATAGATGGCATCCGCAGCCGTCGCCAGCCAGTAGCCGCCGCTCGCCGCCACCGGCCCGAAGCTGGCAACAATGGGCATGTCGCGCTTCTTCGCCTCCACTATGGCCTCGCGGATGCGCTCCGATGCCAACACCGAGCCGCCGCCCGAGTCCACGCGGATCACCAGCGCCTTGATATCGGGGTCGGCCGTCGCCCGGTCGATGAGATCGGCAACCGAAGTGCCGCCGGCCTGGCCCGCAGGCGCTTCGCCGTCCACGATGTTGCCGCTCACGTGCACAATGCCCACCGCAGCGCCGCTGCCCGCCTGCTTCACCCGTGCCGCCAGATATTCCCGCAAAGACACCCGCTTGAAATCGCCCGGCAAATCCTCGTCATCGCCCGGCCCCAGCCGCTCGCGCAGATCACTGGCAAAAGCCGTCTTGCCCACCAGGCCATCCACCAGACCGGCATCCACCGCCAGCTCGGCCTGGCCCTTGTTCGCGCCCGTCACCCGCGCCTGCCAGCTGCCCAGCAATGCCTGCAAATCCAGTTGCTTGCGCTGCCCTTGCACGCCCGCTCGATAGCTCGCCCACAGGTCATCGGCGAGCACCTGGCTGGCAGCCTTCGCCTCCGGCGAACTGTCGTTGCGCGTGAACGGCTCCACAAAGCTCTTGTAAGTGCCGACGCGAAACACCTCCACATTCACCTGCAGCTTGTCCAGCGCTTCCTTGAAATACAGGTTGCTGCCGCCCGGTCCGCTCAGCAGCACGGCTCCCAATGGCGAAAGCCAGATCTTGTTGGCATGCGAAGCAAGATAATAGCCATCGTCGGCATAACCGACCGCATAGCTTTCCACCGTCTTGCCCGAAGCCCTGAACCGCGCGAGCGCCGAACCCACCGCTTCCAGATTGGCAAGGCCACCGCCCAGAAATCCGTCCAGATCCATCACGATCATGCTGATCGCCGCATCGTCCCGCGCGGTGTCGATCGCCTTCACCAGGTCGCGAACCTCGATCTCGGCGATGATCTGCTGCCCGCTCAGCAGGGCGAGCGGGGAAACCTGCTGCGCCTGATCCACCAGGCTGCCTTCCAGATCGAGCACCAGCGCCGCCCCATCCGGCACCGAGGCGCCCGGCGCCTGCATGCTGAAAGCGGCCCACAGCGCACCGAAAAAACCCACCAGCAGCAGCAGCACCAGCGCATCCTTGATGCCGACCATGATCGACCAGATGCTGCGAAGAAAAGCCATTCCATGCTCCAGAACAGGGGGTAGTTCCGGCAAGTCCTAGCGCCTGCCCCCCAAAGCGCAATGGCGCAACGACCCAGTGCGCTGTGGCGCAACGACCCAATGCGCTGTGGCGCAACGACCCAGTGCGCTCTGGCGCAACGACCCAATGCGCTATGGCGCAACGACCCAATGCGCTATGGCGCAACGACCCAATGCGCTATAGCGCAACGACATTGACAGCATGCCGCACAGCGACGAACC
>JBBRKH010000407.1:0-1711 GCA_038217965.1 Sphingomonadales bacterium
GCCGGCGTGGGATTGCCTGCCCTATGACCGCGCGTCTCCGGCGCAAAAAATCCTCGCCGAGCGGCTTGCGGCGCTGGCCGGTCTTGCAGCGCCGGTGGACAAGCCGGAGCTCCTGGTGACGACCGTGGCGGCGCTATCGCAGCGGGTTCTGCCGAAGGACGTGGTTGCGGCGGCGACGCTGGAGGTGCGACGCGGCGCGCGGATTTCGCGCGAGGCACTGGTGGAGACGCTGACGCGCGCCGGTTTCATCCGGGTGGATTCGGTTGCCGAATCAGGCGATTTTGCGGTTCGCGGCGGGCTTGTGGATCTGGTGCCGGCCGGCGATGAAGAAGCCTATCGGCTGGATTTCTTCGGCGATGAAGTGGAGGCGATCCGGCGCGTCGATCCGGGGACGCAGCTGACGACCGGAAAATCGGTCGGGTTCACACTGGTGCCGGTATCCGAACTGCTGCTCGACGAGGATCGCATCAGGCGTTTTCGCGCGGGCTGGCTGGAATTGTTCGGCGCGCTGGCAACCGCCGATCCACTGTATCAGGCAGCGAGCGAGGGGCGGCGGCTGCCGGGGCTGGAGCATTTCCTGCCATTGTTCGAGCCCGGGCTGGTGACGCTGTTCGACTGGCTGGGCGAGCATGACATCATGGTCGCCGAATCAGGCTGCACGGCGGCGGCGGCGGCGCGGTTCGAAGCGATTGCGGATTACCATGCCAACCGGGTGGCGGCGCTTGCCGAACCGGCGGGGAAGAAGGCGAAGCTGGGCAGTGCGCTGTATCGCCCGCTGCCGCCGCACGCGCTGTATCTGGCGCCGGACGATTATCGCGAGCGGTTGCGGGCAGCGCACGTCGCCAGCCCCATTGCCGGTGGCGAGGACGGCGACGGCGTCGACATTGGCGGCCATGCGGCAATCGATTTCGCGCCCGAGCGGGTGGCCGCGCAGGCGGGCGGGCCGGCGCTGTATTCGGCAATCGCTGCGCGGCTGGCGGCAGCGCAGGCGGCCGGGCGACGGGTGATCATCGCCAGCTATTCGGGCGGCGCCCGCGAGCGGCTCATCGGCCTGTTGGCAGAAGCCGGCGCGAAGGGGCTGGAGCCGGCGGACGGCTGGCAGCAGGCGCTGGGGCGAAGCGCGGCGGGCGGGGTGCCAGTGGTTGTTCTGCCGCTGGAAGCAGGGTTTCGGCTGGGCGATCTGGAGCTTTGGACCGAGCAGGACATGCTGGGCGACCGGCTGGTGCGGCGGCGCTCGGCCAAGAAGGCGGATGCCTTTCTGAAGGATCTGCAGACGCTGAACCTCGGCGAACTGGTGGTGCACCAGGAGCATGGCATCGGGCGCTATCTGGGGCTGGTGCCGATCACCGTTTCGGGGGCTGCCCACGACACGGTGGCGCTGGAATATTCCGGTGGCGACAAATTGTATGTGCCGGTCGAGAATCTGGATGTGCTGAGCCGCTATGGCTCGGAATCCGAAGGCGTGGCGCTCGACCGGCTGGGCGGGCAGGCCTGGGCCCAGCGCAAGGCGCGAATGAAGGAGCGCATCCGCGAGATTGCGCACGAGCTTTTGAAGATTGCGGCGTTGCGGGCGACACGGGAGGCCGATGCCTTTGCGCCCGATCCGCAGAGCTATGCCGCATTCGTGGACCGGTTTCCGTGGGCCGAGACGGAAGACCAGTTGCGCGCGGTGGCCGATGTGCTCGAAGATTTGTCGGCCGGGCGGCCGATG
>JBBRKH010000408.1:0-1666 GCA_038217965.1 Sphingomonadales bacterium
CGGTGGCTGCTTTGAGGGGAGCGAATCCGGCTTTGGGGGACGGGGCATGGTGCCTTTTCCCGCATCAAAGGCTTGAAGACGGCATGAACATGCAACTTTCCCCTCATGATCCCGAGGTTCGGGCGCAGCTAGACCGTGACGCCGAGATGGGCCGCGACGCCGAGGCCGCAGCAGCACGCAAGCAGAAGCTGCGCAACTGGGCTGTTTTTGCCGTCGTGATGTTGGCAATAGCCGGCTTTGTCTATTTCCTCGTGCAGCGGACAACCGCCAGCGGCGACAAGGCGCCGCCGTCCGGCCCGCCGGTGATTTCCGTGCTCGTTCCCGGGTTGGTCGAAGTTGCCGAAAGCGTCTCGGCCAATGGCAGCATTTCCGCCCGGCGCGATATGCCGGTGGGAGTGGCCGGCGAAGGCGGCCAGATCACCGCGATCCGCGCCGAAGCGGGACAGTTTGTGGGCCGCGGACAGGTGCTGGCTGAAATCGATTCGGCAGTGCCGCGTGCCCAGCTCGCGCAATTGCAGGCCGGCGTTGTGCAGGCGCAGGCCGATGCCCGCCTTGCGCAATCGGAGCTCGATCGTGCGCAGGCGCTGGTATCGCGCGGCTTCATTTCGCAGGCCGATATTGATCGGCGGACGGCCACTCGCGATTCGGCGCGTGCGCGCGTCACTGTGGCGCAGGCGCAAGTTCGCGAGATGCAGGAGCGCATCGCGCGCCTCGCAATCCGTGCCCCGGAATCCGGCCTGGTTCTGCAACGCAGCGTGGAGCCCGGTCAGGTGGTTTCGTCCGGTACGGGCGGCCTGTTCCGGATCGCCGCTGGCGGCCAGATGGAGCTTCGCGCCCAGGTGGCCGAGCAGGACATGCCACAGCTGAAGGTTGGCCAGACAGCGACCATCGTGCCTGTCGGCTCCAGCCAGCGCTTTGCCGGAACCGTGTGGCTGCTCGAGCCGATCATCGATCCGCAGACGCGGCTCGGGATTGCGCGCGTGCAATTGCCGGCTTCGCCCGACATTCGCGCCGGTGGTTTCGCCAATGTGCGGATCGATGGTTTGAAGGCGCAGCGTCCGCTGGTGCCGCAGTCGGCGGTGCAGGTGGATGGCAGCAAGAGCTATGTTCTGGTCGTGGGTCCGGATGGCAAGGTGGCGCGCCGCGATGTGGTCGTCGGGACGATTACGGCGGCCGGAGTTGCCGTGCTGGATGGTCTTTCGGGGCGGGAGCAGGTTGTAATTTCGGCTGGGCCGTTCCTGCGGATCGGCGAAACCGTGCAGCCCAGGCTGCAGAAGGCTGGCGGCCCGGCTGCTGCGCCCGCACCCACGAAGGCGGGCTGAACATATGGACATGCGCAACATTTCGAGCTGGGCGATCAAGAACCCGATCCCGCCCATCCTTCTGTTCGTGATGCTGACGATGGTGGGGGCGCTCAGCTTCTACCAGATGAAGATTACCGCCATGCCCGATATCTCGGCGCCGATCGTGCAGGTCTGGGTGGGGCAACCCGGTGGTGCGCCGACGGAAATCGAGACACAGCTGACGCAGAAGGTGGAAGGTGCCGTAGCCGGCGTCGGCAACGTCAAATCGATCAGCTCGTTCGTGCAGGAGGGCGGCTCCTACACCAACGTCGAGTTTCACCTCGGAACTCCGGTCGATCGCGCGGTCAACGAAGTGCGCGATG
>JBBRKH010000409.1:0-1647 GCA_038217965.1 Sphingomonadales bacterium
GCCTCAGCACCTACCGCGAGCCCGCAGCGATAGACGGCGTGCGGGTGGATTCGGGTGTTGTCGAGGGTAGCGAAATCTCGATGTTCTACGATCCGATGATTGCCAAGCTCGTTGCCCATGCCCCGACCAGGCTGGCCGCCGCCGACAAGCAGATTGTGGCGCTGGACCGGTTCATGGTGCGCGGAATCAGCCACAATGCAGACTTTCTTTCTGCGCTGATGCAGCATCCGCGCTTCCGCGCCGGCGAGCAGGTGACCACAGCCTTCATCGCGGAGGAATATCCCGACGGCTTCACCGGAGCGCCCGCAAGCGACGATCGGGTTGCACGCCTGATTGCATTGTCGGCAGTGATCGGCGATGAAACGGCCCGCCGCGCCGGTGACATCAGTGGCAGGCTCACCGCACCGAATACGGCACCGGCCATCCATTGGGTTGTGGATTTCGACGGCGCGCAGCATCCTGCCCTGGTGACGCGCCGCGGCGCATCGCTTGTCGTGACGGTGGACGGCTCCGATCACAGCGTCGAGATGACCGGCGGCATGTCCGGTGTGATAACGGCGCTCGTAGACAATGTGCAGCTTGCAGTGCAGCTGGACCAGCGCGCCACCGGTTTTCTGCTCACCCACCGCGGGCGCCAGCACAAAGTCCGGGTGCTGACCGCGCGCGCGGCACAGCTCGCCGGTCATATGATCGCCAAAGTCGCGCCCGACATGTCGCGCTTCCTGCTGTGCCCGATGCCCGGACTGGTGGTGTCGCTGACGGTTGGCGAGGGAGACAGGGTGGAGGCCGGACAGGTGCTGGCGACGGTTGAAGCGATGAAGATGGAGAATATCCTGCGCGCCGAAAAGGCCGGCACGGTTGCCAGACTGCACGCAAGGCCTGGAGACAGCCTTGCGGTGGATGCCGTCATCATGGAGTTTGCCCAGGCGGGGCAGGCGGCGACATCACCACGCGCGGAAACCTGAAATTCAGCGACTTTCTCGGACCGCTCGCGGCACTTGACGATGTCAACAATCGAGGGTCGGAAGCATGCGACTTCAGCTCCACCTCGTTCCTGGGAAACACGCTGCGCATCGAGCGCTGGACGGCCGCCGATCCGGGCGACGACATCCGCGTGATCACCGCAGGCATCCCCGAGCCGGCAAGCTGGGCGATGCTGATCGCCGGTTTCGGGATGGTTGGTTTCGCAGCCCGCCGCCGCTGAATGGCGCACGCGTCGGCCTGAGGCCTTTGCAGCATGGAATGGGGGCGGGACTGGAAAGTCCCGGCTCTTGCTATGCCGCCTGCAGCGCCCGGCAGCCGAAGCTGCGCGGCGCCTGGAACTGGCATTCTACCCGCTGGCCGTTGCGGTTGAGCCCGAAGACAGTCTGCACTTTGCGCGGATCAAGCGATCCTGCCAGATCGGCGACCGAGCGGACCGGCTGACCGTTGACGCTTTCCACGATGTCGCCTGGCCGGGGAAAGCCGGTCATCGCAGCAGGTGCGCCGCGCGGCACATTGACCACGACGACGCCGCGTTCTGGCAACCCGGCACCCAGCTCTTGCGCCAGCGCTGGCGACAGGTTGGCAACCGAGATGCCGGCAAGGATGGTGCCACCCGGGATTTGTGTGACCTGCCTCGCTGGAACTTCGGGCGGCGCTGCCAGG
>JBBRKH010000410.1:0-1642 GCA_038217965.1 Sphingomonadales bacterium
GCCGCCGGGTTTTTTCACTATTTTTTCCGGTTTCCTGGGCGCCCCGCCGGGCATCGCCCGGCGCGCACTGCCTTTGTCATCACCGCCGGGATCATTTCATGCGCAGCCAGCCCAAACACGATCATTATGACCTTGTCGTCATCGGCGCGGGGGCCGGCGGGCTGGTGACATCGGGCGGGGCCGCGCAACTGGGCGCCCGCACGCTGCTGATCGAACAGCATCGGCTGGGCGGCGAATGCCTGTACACCGGCTGCGTGCCGTCAAAGGCGCTGATTGCATCGGCAGCGCATGGACCGAAGAACTGGCCGTCGGCGCAGGCCGCGGTGCGTGGTGCGATAACCACCATCGAACCGCATGATTCGCCCGAACGCTTCGAAGGGTTCGGCGTGGAGGTAGTGATCGGCCGGGCGGAATTCGACAGCCCGGATTCACTGGTGATTGCCGGCAAGCGCGTGACGGCGCGGCGCTTCGTAATTGCCACCGGTTCCGACCCGGCGGTGCCACCGGTGCCGGGGCTGGCTGACCTGCCCTATCTGACCAATGACAGCATCTTCGATGTCGCGGAATTGCCCGACCATCTGCTGATCCTTGGCGGCGGAGTCATCGGCTGTGAATTGTCGCAGGCCTTTGCCCGGCTGGGCGCCAAGGTCACCATCGTCGCGCTGGGCACGATCCTGGAGCGGGAGGACCCAGACGCCGTGGCCGTCGTCCGCGCGCAATTGCAGGCGGATGGCGTGGTCGTTCGCGAACACACCAACACGATGGCAGCCAGCGGCAACGCCGGCGCATTGACCCTGACCCTCGCCGGCGGCGAAACGCTGACCGGCAGCCATTTGCTCGTCGCCACTGGCCGCCGGGCGCGCACGACAGGCTATGGGCTGGACAAGGCCGGGGTGACGACGGGCCAGAACGGCATCATCGTCGATGACTATCTGCGTACATCGAACCGTCGCATCTATGCCGTCGGCGATTGTCGCGAAGGCCCGCGCCTGACCCATGCCGCCGATCAGGATGCCCGCACCGTCATCCAGAACGCGCTGTTTCCGTTCCGCAAAAAAACCGATTACACCGCCTTGCCCGCCGCGTTCTTTTCGGATCCCGAACTGGCGCTGGTCGGCCTCACCGAAGCGCGGGCGCGCGAAAAACATCCAAAAGTGCAGGTGTTGCGCCATGATTTCGACCATAACGACCGGTCGGTGACCGAAAAGGACATGCGCGGGTTCGTGAAGATCATGGCAGACGGCAATCGCGTTATCGGCATGACCATCGTTGGTGCCCATGCCGGCGAACTGCTGGCGCTGGCCAGCTTTGCGGTCAACGGCAAGCTGACGCTGTCCGATCTGGCGGCGCAGACCATGGCCTATCCGACGCTGGCGGAGGCCATTCGCATGGCCGCCGAACAGCCGGGGCAGGCAAAATTGTTCACGCCAACCGTCCGCACCCTGACGCGCTGGTTCCAGAAACTCCCCTGAAAGACCCGATGATGACCGACAGCAACGCCGCGATGCGCGAATATTGGACCGCCGATGCCGGTCGCACCTGGGCGAAGATGCAGGTCGAAGTCGATGCGACCTTCACGCCGCTGACTGCCGCATTGATCGGCGCGGCGGCGCCCGAACCCGGCGAACGCGCGCTCGATATC
>JBBRKH010000411.1:0-1640 GCA_038217965.1 Sphingomonadales bacterium
CCCCGCTGCCGATGCCGCCTGCTTCGCGGAAGCGCTGCTTGCCGATGCCGATGTGAAGCCCATCGGCCTTGGCGCGCGCGATTCCCTGCGGCTGGAAGCCGGCCTCCCGCTCTATGGCCATGATCTGACGCCGGATATCGAGCCGGTCGAAGCCGGTCTCGCCTTTGCGATCTCCAAACGCCGCAAACTGGAGGGCGGCTTCCCCGGCGAACAGCGCGTCATGGCTGCCCTGCTGGACGGCCCGGCCCGCAGGCGCGTCGGACTGCGGCTGGAAGGCCGGCAGCCGGCCCGCGAAGGAGCGGCGATTTTCGCGGGCGGCCGGCCGGTCGGCACCATCACCTCGGGTGGCTTCGCGCCCTCGGTCGGTGCGCCGGTTGCGATGGGCTATGTGGCCGCCGCGCACGCCGCTGATGGCAGCGCAGTGGAAATAGAGGTCCGTGGCAAACGCCTCGCGGCAACAGTCGTGCCCATGCCGTTCTGGCAGAAAAACTATGTTCGATAGGGGAGCAAACGGCGATGCGATACTATAGCAAAGACCATGAATGGGTTGATGTGGACGGCAACACCGCCACCGTCGGCATCACCGATTATGCGCAAGGCCAGCTTGGCGACGTGGTGTTCGTGGAGCTCCCCGATGCCGGGCGTGCCGTCGAAGCCGGCAAGGAAGCCGCAGTCGTCGAATCGGTGAAGGCCGCATCCGAAGTCTATGCCCCGGTAAGCGGAGTGGTGACCGAAGCGAACCAGGCCCTCGCCGACGATCCCGGCCTGGTCAACAGCGCCCCCGAAACCGGCGGCTGGTTCTTCCGGCTGACGCTGGGCGATCCCGCGCAACTGGAAGGACTGATGGACGAGGCTGCCTATCAGGCATTTGTGGCGGCGCTCTGATGGCATGGAATGCGCAGGATTATGCCGAAAATGCCGGCTTCGTGCCGGCTTTGGGCAATGCTGCGCTGCTGCTGCTGGCGCCGCAACCGGACGAGGACATTCTCGATCTTGGCTGCGGCGATGGCGTGCTGACCGAAAAAATCGCCGCTTCCGGCGCCAATGTTCTGGGCGTGGATTCCGATAATGCCATGCTCGCCGCCGCTCGCTCGCGCGGCCTTTCGGTGCTGCGCATGGATGGCCAGAGGCTCGGCTTCGGCGAGCAGTTCGACGCCGTCTTTTCCAATGCCGCCCTGCACTGGATGCGCGACCAGCAGGCCGTCGCTGCCGGGGTGCTGAACGCACTGAAGCCCGGCGGGCGCTATGTCGGCGAATGCGGCGGCTTCATGAACATCGCCGCCATCCGCACCGCCATCCGCGCAGTGCTGCTGGCGCACGGCTACGCGCCAGACAGCGGCGGCGGGCAATATTATCAAACAGCAGAGGCGTTTGCAGCGCTTTCCTCAGCTGCCGGCTTCACCCATATCGAAGCGCGCATCATCCCCCGCCCCACGCCGCTTGCCACCGGGATCCGCGGCTGGCTGAAAACCTTCCGCGCCGGTTTTCTGGACGAAGCCGGCGTGCCCGTGCCGGCGCGCGCAACCGTGATCACCGATATCGAAGCGCTGTTGCAGCCCTCACTCTGCGACAGCGCGGGGAACTGGACCGCCGTTTATGTGCGTCTGCGCTGGCAGAAGCGAAAGGAAAGCTGATGCGTT
>JBBRKH010000412.1:0-1635 GCA_038217965.1 Sphingomonadales bacterium
TCATTGATCAGCGCGGGGCGGATGATCCACGGATTGTTGGTGAAGCGGATCACCGGATTGAGGTTGCCGGGGCTGCCGACCGGCCCTGCAATCGCCATGCTGACAGCCAGCGGCAGGGTGCCCCCCCGCAATTCGCGGAAGTGTTCCCACGCTGTCTGGAAGCTGGCGTGATCGGCGGTGTGGAGTGTTTCGGGCGTATCGAGGCTGATTGTCCCGCCTGCGCCAATGCTGGCGATGGCAAAGCGGGCGTGGGTGCCACCGATGTCGACCACAACCACTTCGTACATTGCTCTCTCCCGGTCACTCGCCTCAGCCGGGGAAGCTGTAGCAGGCGGCGCGCGGAAATCCCACGCGCCGCATACTTATTCAGATTTTAGGTGTCAGAAACCTATTGGCCCATGACGCCCATTTCCTTGAGCAGGCGGTCGGCCCCGTCGACCTTTTCCATGGTCCACAGCATGAACCGGCTATCGACGTGGATGGTGCGGTTGATCTTGGGATCATACATCCAGTCTGACACCACGCCTTCGATCGTGCCATCGAAGGCAAGGCCGACAAACTCGCCGCGCGCATTGAGCGTCGAGGAGCCGGAATTGCCGTTGGTGATGTCCACGGTCGACAGGTAATCGACCGGCAGGGTGCCGAGTTCCGGCGCGGCATAGCGGCCATAATCCTTGGCCTTGATCAGTTCGACCATCTTGTCGGGCGCATCAAATTCGCCGCGGCCGGTGTGCTTGGCCACGATTCCTTCGGCGGTGGTGAACGGCGTCCACACCTGCCCGTCAACCGCCTTGCCGGTCACCTTGCCATAGGTGAAGCGCAGCGAACCGTTGGCGTCGGGATACATGGTCTTGCCGAGGCTGGCAGCATAGGCGAGGCGCGCTTCCATGACCATGGAACGGGCCTTCTGGACATGGCCGGAACGCTCCTTTTCTTCGGCCTCGTTCGCCATTGCCTCGTCATAGGTGGCCACCGCGAGCTGAATGAAGGGGTCGCTCGATGCTTTGAAGTCGGCGACCGATTTGCCCATCCATTCCATCCGCTTGGCCGTGTTGCCGAGTTCGGTGGTGGCATAAAGCGAGGCAAGTTCGCGGCCATCCATGAAGGCATCGAAGCTGGCGTTGCGGCTTTCGGCGGGCAGGGTGCGATATTCGGCGATGCCGTCTTCCCACAGGGCCTTGTCGATTTCGGCCACGTAACGCCGCTCGATCCGCTGCATCCCTTGCGTCATGAACGCGCGGTCACGTTCCTGAAAGCCGGGTTCGCGGCCCTTGTCGGGCTTGGCCTGTTCGTTGGCCCAGCGATACAGCTGGCGGGCGGCGCCATACAATTGCCCGCGCCCCAGCAGGCCGCGCTTGGCATCGGCGAGCGCTTCGGAATTGCTTGTCGAAATCAGGCGATCCATTTCGGTCAGTGCTGCGCCATAAGACGCCTCACGCTTGGGATCGGCCTTGATCCAGGCGCGGAAGCCCGCCTCTTCGGCCTGCTTCTTTTCGACCAGCGAAATCGCATCGGCCCCGGCCATTTGGCCTGCGATCTTCTTTTCGTAATTCTCGATGCCCTGCAGCGTCGCGGCATAGGCGATGGTGGCCGCCTGATTGCCCGCAGTCAGCGCATCGATCATGTCGCCATATT
>JBBRKH010000413.1:0-1617 GCA_038217965.1 Sphingomonadales bacterium
GAATCACCGATATAGAGCGTTGTGCCGCCACCGGCAGCAGCCATGGTGTCTTGCAGATGGCGCGGATCCGGCTTGCGCCAGGGTCTGGAATCGGCCCCGAGCAGCGCGGCAAAGCGGGTTTCCCAACCCAGTTCGGCAACCAGCTTGCGGGCGAGCGCTTCCGGCTTGTTGGTGCAGATCGCAAGGCGGGCGCCCTGCCCTGCCAGCCGGTCGAGCGCCGCCTCGACACCATCGAACGGGTGGCTGCCAACGGCGATGTTCGCGCTGTAGTGGGCGAGGAACGGCGCCACACCCTGCTCCACGAGGTCTGCGCTGACATCGCCGGTCGCCGCGAGTCCATGCTCCAGTAGCCTGCGCGCGCCGTGCCCGACCATATGGCGCACCGAATCAACCGGGACCGGCGGGCGCGCCAGACAGACCAGTGCATGATTGAGGCTGGCGGCCAGATCGGGCGCGGTGTCGACCAGCGTTCCGTCGAGATCGAAGACATAGAGATCGAAAGTCATGCGAACGCGTTTAGACGGCCGCCGACAGAAAGGAAAAGGGCGGTCTGCGTTCCGCTTTTCATGAGTGCCGGGCTGTGGCAGTGCCCGCGCATGTCCATTTCGCCCCCGCTTGCCGCCATTGTCCTTGCCGCCGGAAAAGGCACGCGGATGCGGTCTGATCTGCACAAGGTGCTGCATCCGGTCGGCGGCCGGCCGATGCTGCTGCACCTGATGGCGACGCTCGATGCGCTGGGCGTTGCGCGCAAGCTGGTCGTGGTCGGCGACAAGGCAGAGCAGGTGGAGGCGGCCCTCGAGGGAAGCGGCGCGCAGACCGTGGTGCAGGCGCCACAGCTCGGCACCGGCCAAGCGGTTCTGCAGGCAGAGGCCGCGTTGCGGGATTTTTCCGGCGTCTGCCTCGTGCTGTTCGGCGATGTGCCGCTGATTTCCGCCCACACATTGGCCCGTCTGATCGAGGCGCTCGACGCGCCGGGCGAGCCGGCGATCGCCGTGCTCGGGTTCCGGCCGCACGCTCCGGGATCCTATGGCCGCATTCTGGCCGATGCCGACGGGCGGATTTCGCGGATGGTGGAAGCCAAGGATGCTTCGGCGCACGAGCTGGCGATAACCTTGTGCAATTCCGGGCTGCTGGCGGTCCGCAGGGAATTGCTGTTTCCGCTGCTGCATCGGGTGAGCAATGCCAATGCGGCGCAGGAATATTATCTCCCCGATATAGTGATGCTGGCGGCGCAGGATGGCCTGGCGTCGGTGGCGATCGAGACGGAAGAAAGCGAGGTGATGGGGGTCAACAGCCGGGCCGAGCTGGCGCAGGCCGAGGCGGCGTTCCAGGCCGCAAGGCGCGCTGAAATGATGGCGGCCGGGGTCACGCTGGTCGCCCCCGAAACGGTGTTTTTCGCGGCCGATACGGTGCTCGGGCGCGACACGCTGGTGGAGCCGCATGTGGTTTTTGGAGCGGGTGTCGTTGCCGGTGAAAGAATTGCCATCCGCGCGCATTCGCATCTGGAGGGTGCGACCATCGGCGACGGCTGCGAAATCGGGCCGTTTGCGCGCCTGCGGCCTGGAACGGTGCTGGGTGCGGGCGCCAAGGTCGGCAATTTCGTCGAAACCAAGAAAG
>JBBRKH010000414.1:0-1617 GCA_038217965.1 Sphingomonadales bacterium
GTTCGATCTCGGCGAACTCGCCGACACCACCGAGTTTCCCTTCCGGCTGCAGTGCGAACAGTGGAAACTGGCGCGGCTGGTGGCGGAAAAGCTTGGCGACCGGGTGCTGTTTTCCCGGCGCGTGGTGCATTTCGCGCAACACCCGGATGGCGTGACGGTGCATCTGGAAGCACCATTTGAAATCGAACAGGTGCGAGCGAAATATCTGATTGCTGCCGATGGTGCCAACAGCCTGGTCCGCAAATGGCTGGCCGTGGAGTTTGACGGCTTCACCTATCCGGAAAAATTCCTCACCCTGTCCACAGAAGCGCCATTGGAAAGCCACTTCGAGAATCTGGCGAATGTGAATTATGTCTCGGATCCCGATTGGTGGCATGTGCTGCTGCGGGTGCCCGGCCTGTGGCGGGTGCTGGTGGCGGCCGCCGACGATGTGCCGGATGCCAAGCTGCTTTCGGATGCAACCAGCCGCGAAGCCTTCGGCCGACTGATCGGCGAGCCAGACACCCGGACCCGCCACCGCACAAGCTACCGCGTTCACCAGCGCGTTGCGCGGCGCTTCGATCATGGCCGCGTCATGCTGGTCGGCGATGCCGCGCATCTCAACAATCCGCTCGGTGGGCTCGGCATGAACAGCGGCATTCACGATGCTGTAAACCTTGCTGAAAAGCTGGTGGCGGTTTTGCAGGGCGGGGATGCCGACGCGCTGCTGCCCCGGTTCGGGCGCCAGCGCCGGCATGTGACGACAAGTTTCATCCAGGCGCAGACCATGAAAAACAAGCAGATGATGGAGGCAGACGAGCGCGCACGGCAGCCGCTGTTCGACGAGATGGCGGAAGTGCTGCAGGACAAGGATCGTCGGCGCAGCTATCTGTGGCGGCAGGCGATGTTTGCCAGCCTCGAGGAGGCGGAAGCCATTGCCTGACTGCACGTGCGGCCGGGATGGAGGCGGATGAGATGAAGCGGATATTTGGGTGGGCGCTGCTGCTGGCAGCGACAGGCGCGCAGGCGCAGACGCCGACCATGGCCGAGCGGATGGCGGCCTTCCCGCGCGACCGGTCGGTGGAGGCCGTGGAGGCCTATGTGCCAGCGCGGACGGTGCGCGGCGGAGCAGTGCGCACGCTGGCGCGGGCCGGTCCCGGAAATGCCGGCATTTCCGACGCCGCTCTCGCCGAAGCGCAGGCGTTGGCCGAAAAAGGCGGCGCGCATGCCCTCATCATCGCCCGCAATGGCAAGGTCGTGCTGGAGCGATACTGGAACGGCTTCGGAGCCGGGTCGCGTTTCTCCACCGCATCGATGCACAAGACCGTTCTGTCACTGGCCTATGGCCGCGCCGTGCAGCAGCGGCGCATCGCGCTGACCGATCCGCTGGCGCGGTTGCTGCCGGAATGGAAGGCAGACGCGCGCGGCGGCGTGCAGATCGGGCAGCTGCTGGAAATGACCAGCGGGCTGGCCTTTCCGCCCTCGCCGCCCGGGCCGGGCGCGCCTTCGGCGCGGTTGTTTTTCGCCGACGACATTCGTGCCGTCGCGCTTGCCGTTCCGCAGGATGCGCCACCGGGCAGCCGGTTTGCCTATTCCAACATCGACAGCCAGCTGGCCGGCGAGGCGCTGGCAAACGCC
>JBBRKH010000415.1:0-1608 GCA_038217965.1 Sphingomonadales bacterium
CATGCCCAGCGCTTCCTCCACCTCCTGGCGGCTGGCACCCATTTTCACCAGCGCTTCGCTGTGGAAACCGATGCAGCCGTCGCAGCGCACGGCGACCCCGATGGCCAGCGCGATGAGTTCCTTGGTCTTGCGATCCAGCGCATTGGGCTTTGTGGCGCCCGCCGCCAACGCCGAGAAGCCCTGCATGGCTTCGGGAATGTCTCGGCGCAAATCCTTGATTCGTGCCGAGATATCGCGAGTGATCTGCGGATAATCTTTCATCGTTTCTGCCTCTCTTGTTCGCCTTGACATATATTATTATATCATAATATATTCAATAGATGAAAAAGGCGACAGCATCCCTGGCCCGCAATGCCAGCCGGGCCGAAGTCATGCTCAAGCAGCTCGCCCATGCCGGACGGCTGCGGCTTCTTTGCAGTCTGGTTGAGGGCGAAAAATCGGTAGCGGAGCTGACCGAAGCCGCCGGCTTGTCGCAAAGCGCCGCTTCCCAGCATCTGGGTAAGTTGCGGCTGGCCGGGGTAGTGGCCGCCGAACGCCGGGGCCAGCAGATCCATTACCGGCTGGCAAGCCCGCAAGCGCGCGCGTTGCTTGAGGCACTCTATCGAATCTATTGCTCGAACAGGTGATCCATGACCATCCATACCGTTGATCCGCAAACGCTCCGCAATTGGCAGGCCGACGGCAGCGCCGTGCTGGTGGATGTGCGCGAACCGGCGGAGCATCGCGCCAGCCGGATTCCCAATTCACGCCTCATACCGCTGTCACGCATCGGCAGCACCATACTGCCAGCCGGCAACCGACTGGTATTGCATTGCCAGAAAGGCGGGCGCGGCAACACGGCCTGCGAAAAATTGCTAAAGGAAAACCCGCAACTTGAAATCTACAACCTCGCCGGCGGCATCGAGGCTTGGGCGGGCGCAGGCCTGCCGGTGGAACTTGGCAAGCCGGCATTGCCGCTGGACCGGCAGGTACAGCTTGCAATCGGCTTATTGCTCCTTGCGACAACGGCACTCGCCCTCGCCGTGAACCCCAACTTTATCTGGATCGCGGGCGTGGTGGGCGTTGGCCTGAGCATTGCGGGCCTCACCGGCTTTTGCGGCTTGGCAATGGTGATGGCGCGCATGCCCTGGAACCGGTAGCGCGTCGCTTGACGGCTGACAGGTCGGCATTGGCCTGGTAGGCCTTCTGCTCGGCGATCAGGTCTTTTCCACTAGCACCACGCCGGAACGCGCCAGCACCGACAGGCTCTTTTTCAGATCATCGCGGGCAGCTTCGCTTTCCAGCGCGGCGCAAAGCTCGGCGACGCACAGCGCGCGGGCATTGTGCAACTGGCTGAGCGCGGGCACCAGCGCAGCCGGCACGGTCCACAATTTTCCCACCGCCTTGAATTCGAAATTCTCGCCGAAGGGAGCCAGCGGCAGGCGGTTGAGGGTGGCCAGCCGCACCATGCTGTTCTCGGCGAGGTCGGAAAATTGTTCGTAAGGCGAACCCGGCAGGCGGATATGCGGGGTGTGCCCGATATTGGCGTCCCATTGTCCCAGGAAGTCATTCATCGCCTGATCCGTCAGCACGCTTTCGACCAGGCCGCGCAGGGTCTTCATGTAAGCG
>JBBRKH010000416.1:0-1606 GCA_038217965.1 Sphingomonadales bacterium
GGGCACCCTGCTCGCGAGCCGCGCACGCAGCGTCTCCGACAGGGTCCGCAGCGTGTCCAGGTCGTCGCCGAAGACCTTCAGCGCGATTTGTGCCCGCACGCCGGAGAGCATGTGGTCCAGCCGGTGGCTGATCGGCTGGCCAAGATTGATGGCCGCCGGCAGCGCCGAGAGGCGGCCGCGGATATCTGCCAGGATTTCGGCACGCGGCCGGCCACCGGGCTTGAGGTCGAGGTCGAGCTCGGAGCTGTGCACCCCCTCGGCGTGCTCGTCGAGTTCGGCGCGGCCGGTGCGGCGGCCAACGCCTTTCACCTCCGGCACTTCCATCACGAGGCGCTCCGCCACCCGGCCGAGAGCGTCGCTTTGCGTCAACGAGATGCCTGGCTGGTAGGTCAGGCCGATGACCAGCGTGCCTTCGTTGAAGGGCGGCAGGAAGGCGCGCGGCAGGAGCGGCACAGTGGCCGCTGCGAGGGCGACGCCGGCGGCCGCCACACCGATGACGAGCGAACGATGCCCAAAGGCCCAGCGCAACGCGACATCGTTGCCGGCTTTCAGCCGCCGCACCAGCCAGCCGTCATGCGCGCCCATTCGCTTCATACGCGGCAACAGATAGTAGCAAAGCACCGGCGTGACCGTGACGGCGACCAGCAGCGAGCACAGGATGGACACGATGTAGGCGATGCCCAGCGGCGCGAAGAGCCGGCCCTCTATGCCGGACAGCGCGAACAACGGCAGGAAGACCAGCACAATGATGAGCGTGGCATAGACAATGCCCGAGCGCACTTCGGAACTGGCATTGCTGATCACCGACAGGATGGGCACGGGGTCGCCCCGCTCGCGGTTCTCCCGAAGGCGCCGGAAGATGTTCTCCACATCCACCACCGCGTCATCCACCAGCTCGCCCACCGCGATCGCGATGCCGCCCAGCGTCATCGTGTTGATGGACAAGCCGAAGGCCGCGAACAGGATAGCGGTGAGCAGTATGGAGAGCGGGATTGCCGTCAGTGAGATGAACGTGGTCCTGGCGTTCAGCAGGAATGCGAACAGCACGATCGCCACGACGACGAAGGCTTCCTTCAGCACCTGTTCAAGGTTGGCGATCGACTGCTGAATGAAGTCGGCCTGGCGGAACTTCACGCGGTCAGCCACCACGCCGCGCGGCATTCCTGCCTGAAGCTCGGCGAGAGCGGCCTCCACCGCCCGGGTCAGGCGGATGGTGTCGGCACCGGGCTGTTTGGAGATGGCAAGGATCACGGCAGGGCCACCATCCACGCCGGCTTCGCCGCGGCGGAACCGGGCGCCGAAATCCACCTGCGCCACCTGGCTGAGCGCAATCGGTTGGCCTTCGCGGAATCCCACGGTGGCGCGCCGAAGGTCGTCCAACGAAATGGTGCGGCCGATATTGCGGATCAGAAATTCGCGCCCCGCCTGATCGACGTAACCACCGCCGGCATTCACGCCGAATTGCCGCAATGCCGCGGTCAATTGTTCATGGGTCAGGTCGAGTGCGTGCAGCAGCTCCAGATCTGGCTGGATGCGGAACTGCCGGACCTCACCGCCGATAGGGATCACCTGCGACACGCCAGGGATGGTCAGCAGTCGCGGCCGC
>JBBRKH010000417.1:0-1601 GCA_038217965.1 Sphingomonadales bacterium
TGCGGGCCGCTGCCGGACTGCTCCCGGTCCAGCGCTTGAAGGCGCGGGAAAAGGATGGGGGATCGGCGTCGCCGACGAGATAGGCAACCTCCGCCACAGACAGCTTTTCCCCCGCGAGATAGTGCATTGCGAGCCGGCGGCGCAGATCGTCGACCAGGGTGGCGAACGCAGCACCTTCCGCCTGCAGGTCGCGATACAGCGATGTCCGGCTGCGGCCCACCGCACGGGCGACGCGAGGCATGTCGAAATCGCCGGTGTGCAGTCGCTGCACCACCGCCGCCTCCCAAAAAGCGGCCCGCCGCTCTGACACGATCACCGTGCATCAACATGGTCGAAAAGCGCTTGTCTCTAGCGCTGGCGCATCTCCGCGTCGATCGCTGCTTCCACCCTGCCGAGGTGGTAATCCACATCGCCATACTGGCCTTCGATGATGGAAAGCCGCTTGAAATAATGGCCGGCGGGAAGCTCGGTCGTGATGCCGATGCCGCCGTGCGTCTGCACCGCCCATTGGCCAAGCAGGCGCGCGCCCTTCGAAACCTTGGCCTTGGCCTGGCTCACCCATTTGGCGCGCAGGGGATCGTCGAGGCGCAGCGTCGCCATCAGCGTCATCGAGGTCGCCTGCTCGACTTCCATGAACATGTCGACCAGCCGGTGCTGGATGACCTGGAAATCGCCGATTGCCTTGCCGAACTGCTTGCGCTGGCGGGCATAATCCAGCGTCAACTCGTGCAGCTTGCGCATGGCGCCGGTGGCCTCCGCGCAGACGGCGACGGTGGCGTGATCGACAAGCGTTTCGACGAGGGGGAGCGCCTGTCCTTCGGCGCCGAGCAGCGCATGCGGGCCGACGTTGGCGTTCTCGAAGAACAGCTCGGATGCCATGAAGCCGTCGACGGTGGGATAGTCGCGGCGGACGATTCCCTTGGCGTTGGCTTCGACGAGAAACAGCGAAACGCCGGATGCCTCGCGCTGCGAACCGCCGGTGCGGGCGGTGACGAGATAGTGGGTTGCGTAGGGCGCGGCGATGACGACCGCCTTGTGGCCGTTCAGCGTCCAGCCCGATCCATCGGCCTTCGCCGTGGTTTTCAGGTCGGCAAGATTGTAGCGACCCTGCGCCTCCGCAGCGGCGAAGCCGATGACAACTTCGCCGGATATGATCGCCGGCAGCAGCAGGTTCGCATGATCACCGCCCGTCGCCAACAGCGCGTTGCCACCGATCACCACGGTCGGAATGTAGGGCTCCACCGAAAGCGCCCTGCCGAACTCCTCCATCAGCACCATCGAATCGATGGGCCCGCCGCCGAAGCCGCCGGCGGATTCGGGCAGCGCGGCACCCAGAATGCCGAGTTCGGTGGCCAGCGCCTTCCACACGCCGGGGTTGCGGCCGCCCTCCATCCTCAACATCGCCTGGCGCTTGTCGAAATCATAGGTGTCGGCAAGATACCGGCGCAGCGTGTCGCGCAGCATCGTTTGCGTTTCGGAGAAGTTGAAGTCCATGGTGATGCTCCCGAAGGGTCGTTTCTTGTTATTATTGTTGTGCCCGGTCTATCTGGGGGAGGTCCCAGCTTTTGCCGGGACGACGATGCTGTTTATAGACCGAGCAC
>JBBRKH010000418.1:0-1600 GCA_038217965.1 Sphingomonadales bacterium
GGCCGTTGCGCTTGGCGTGGGCGCCGCCGGGGCGGCGCTGGCGCACTGGCTGGCGCTGGCGCCGATTTTGTCGGCTGCGGTGCTCATACCTGTCATGTTCCTTGTTTATCGATTGCTGGGTGTCGATGTTTCGAAAGCCGAGCCGAAGGTGCCACTGAAACCGCGTGCAACGCCATCTGGGCAGACTGCGGGTGACGACGGCTTGATCGGCATCACCGCGCTGGCCGATCCGGCACTGGTGGTTTCGGAAGGGTGGCGGGTGCTGGCGGCCAATGCCGGGGCAACGGCGCTGTTCGGCCCGCGGGTGCATGAATCCGATCTGCGCCAGACGGTGCGGCATCCAACCGTGGTGGAGGCGGTGCGGCAGGGCATTCTGGGGGCGAGCCCGGTGCTGCGCGAAGTGACAACGCTTGGGCAGCGCGACGGGGCATTTGGCGTGCGGGTGGTGCGGCTGGGCGATCGCCGGCTGCTGCTGACCTTTGCCGACATCACGCAGACCCGGCTGACCGAGCGGATGCGGGTGGATTTTGTGGCCAACGCCAGCCACGAACTGCGCACGCCGCTCGCCAACATCACCGGCTTCATCGAAACGCTGCTGGGTCCGGCATCGGAGGATGAGCCGGCGCGGCGGCGGTTTCTGGAGATCATGTCGCGGGAAGCCGCGCGGATGAGCCGGCTGATCGACGATCTGCTGAGCCTTTCGCGCATCGAGCTGGACAAATATGTGCGACCGCAGCTGGCTCTGGAACTGCCGCCGCTGTTGCTGGATGTGGGCAAGACGCTGGCGATGCGGCTGGAGGAGGATGACAGGAAGCTGGTGCTGGAAGTGTCGGAAGCGCTGCCCACGGTGATCGCCGACCGCGACCAGATTTTACAGGTGCTGCACAATCTGGTTTCCAATGCGCTGAAATATGGCCGCAGCGGCACGCCTATCATGGTGACGGCAACGCGGCTGACGGCGGAAAAGCGGGGCGACGAAATGGTTCGGGTGGCGGTGGTAGACGAAGGCGACGGCATTGCACCCGAGCATCTGCCGCGGCTGACCGAGCGCTTCTACCGCATCGACAACAACCGCTCGCGCTCGATGGGCGGCACCGGCCTGGGGCTGGCGATTGTCAAGCACATCGTGGAACGGCATCGCGGCAAGCTGGAGATCGCCAGCGTGCAGGGGCAGGGGACGACGGTCTCGTTCCTGCTGCCGGTGGTGCAGACGGTGGCGCGCATGGAGGAGACGCCGACGGCGGCGGCTGGGATGGCGTCATAAAAGCGCAATGATTCTGTAACAGAAGCCCAATCATCGACGCCTAAGCGGGCGTTTGTGAAGCTTTGACGCGGCCCGATTCCCGGCGCGTGGGGTGTGATGCAGAGGATTAGCAGGGACGTGGTGGGGACGCCGGGCAGCATGCAGGCTTTGCCGATACTGGTGCTTGCCGGGATCGCGATGCTTGGCGGCTGCTCGGATGCGCGCACCCAGATTCGCATCGTCGGTTCGTCGACGGTGTTTCCTTTCACCACTGCGGTCGCCGAGAATTTCAGCCGCAACAATCCGGAATTCGTGGCGCCGATCGTCGAGGCAACGGGCACGGGTGGCGGCATCAAG
>JBBRKH010000419.1:0-1571 GCA_038217965.1 Sphingomonadales bacterium
TCTGGCCTTGCTGAAGGGTGGCGTCGAGGCCGAAATTCTCGTCGTCCAGGGCTTCCGCCGCAATGGCGCTCATGGCGCGGTGCAGCGCCTCGAAACTCGTGAAATTGAAACTGGCGGCATCGAACGCCTCGCGGCGGCGGATGAGCTTCAACCGGACGCGCGCTTTCACGCCGAGCGCGCCGCAATCGCCGGTGAACAGGCCTGCCATATCCGGCCCGAAGTGGCGGAAATGTGCGGTGCCGGTGGAAAGCATCTCGCCGGTGCCGGTGATGATGTCGAAGCCGATGGCGCTGTCTGCCGACACGCCCCAGATTCCGCTGCCGTGACTGATGCTGTGCTGCGACATGGAGCCAGCCACAGTTGCAGCCAGACCGGAGAAAGGCCCCCAGAAAGGGGTGCGCCAGCCGAGCGGCTGCAGCGCATCGCGCAAGGCCGCCCAGGTGACGCCCGCCTCGACGGTGACGGTTGCGTTCTCTGCATTGATTTCGATGCCACTGAGGCGGGCGGTGTCGATGGCGATGCCGCCGGGCAGTTTGTGGGTGTAGCCATCGGTGTAACTGGCGCCGCCGCCGCGCACGACGAGGGGGGTGCGGGCTTGCGCGCAGGCCTGCACGATGGCTTGCAGCTCCGCAACGGTGGCAGGGCGCGCGACGGCAGCTGGAAGTTCGGCAAAACCCAGCACATCGGTTGCTGCAAAGCGGCGCTCCGCCTCGTCGGTCAGCAGGTTGGCGGGGCCGATGATGCCTGCGAGCGTTTCGAGCAGGCCGGGCGATTTTGCCAATGTGGCCATGCGGTCAGCCTTTCGCGATGGTTTCAAGCGTTTCGAGGTAGCGGTCCTGCGTATCGTTGCGCGCGGCGTCAGCGGCGTCCTTGCGGGCGAGATAGTAGAGCCGCGCGAGGAAGGCCTGCCGCCATTCCTCACGGCGGGTTAATGTTTCGGGGCTTGGCTGATGCGCTTCGATGGCGGCTGGGACATCGATACTGTGCTGCGCCAGAACCTCTTCCAGCGTGTCCTGCCGGTCGCGCAGGACGGCAAACTCCTCGGCGAGAACGAGGATCATGCTCATCGCCTGATCGACGCCGGGCTGGTCGTAGAATTGCGGGCGCTTGCCCTTTGCGTCGCGGACGGGCTTCATGGCCGCGCCTCGAATGCGCGGCCGGAAGGCACGGGCTTTCGCGCAACAAGCACTGACCAGCCGCCGCCGGGGGCATATTCGCCGGCGGTGAATTCGCGGTCCGCAACCGCTGCGGCATCGGCGTAATCAGCGGACTGGGCGGCGAATTCCATGATCGCCATGGGAGCGGTATCGAACTTCGGATCGGGGAAGCCGACGGATTTCGCCAGCGCGATTTGATCGACTTCGCGCATCGCGCCCCAGAAAGGCTCGTTGTTGTAATGGGTTTCGTTGTCCAGGATGAACTGGGTGAAAGGGTCCATCAGATCGAATGGCGGCAGGTCGGCGTGGATCATCAGGCCGCCGGGCTTCAGCAGGCGGAAGCATTCGCGGACAATGGCGGGCATCGCCTTGCCTGAGGTTTCGTGCAGCAATATGTGGCTGACGATGAGGTCG
>JBBRKH010000420.1:0-1568 GCA_038217965.1 Sphingomonadales bacterium
ACCCGGTCGCGCCGGGCGATCACCCGGCCGCAATGCAGATCGAAGCCAGAAAGATATCCTGAGCCTGAGGCCCGGCTTCAAGCCGGCCGCGACGCAGAACCCAGCGCCATCGCCCCTTGCGCCGTGCCGGTCTCCGGCACCACTTCCCCCTCGCGATCGGAAATCTCGGCAAAGCGCGCCGCCACCGTCTCCGGGCTCATGTCCGCCGCTGCCACATGAATGCCGCGCGTCATGGTTATGTAGGTGCGCTCGAAGCCGCCCGCGCCGGCGTTCAGGATCACATTGGACGGCGCATCCTCGCTCACCAGATAGAGCGCCGCCGGGGCCACCGTCTCCGGCCCCATGCGCGCCGCCATTTCGGCCGGCATCAGGTCCTCGGTCATCCGCGTTGCCGCCAGCGGCGCAATCGCATTCACCCGAACATCGAATTTCGCCCCTTCCAGGTGCAGCGTCTTCACCAGACCGATCATCGCGGCCTTTGCGGCGGCATAATTGGCCTGCCCGAAATTGCCGTACATCCCGCTCGACGACGTGGTCATCAGAATCCGCCCGTAAACCCGGCCGCGCATCCCGTCCCACACCGCCCTTGTGCAATTGACAGTTCCCGTCACATGCACGTCCATCACCTGTGCAAAATCCTCCAGGCTCATCTTGGCAAAGCTCTTGTCGCGCAGAATTCCGGCATTGTTGATCAGGATATCCACCTGCCCCCAGCGCCCGACCGCGTCCGCGACCATTGCGTCCACGGCCGCAGCATCGGTCACGCTGGCACCGTTTGCCACCGCCTCGCCGCCGGTCGCCACAATCTCGGCCACAACATCATCCGCGGCAGAGAGGGAGCCGCCCGACCCGTCCCGCGCCCCGCCCAGATCGTTCACCACCACCCGGCAGCCGCGCGCAGCCAACTGGAGCGCGTATTCCCGCCCCAGCCCACCACCCGCTCCGGTCACGATGGCAACGCGATTGTCGAAGCGGATGGTCATGCGGGGCTCCCCTGGCTGGTCTCCCGCCTCTTAAAACCAACCAACGGCGTCATACCAGCGAAAAGCCTTGCCCTTCCGGGGCAATGCTGGTGCGGGGCGACGACGAGAAATCGGCCCCTTGCACGCAGCAGCCGGCCGAACCCGCGGCTGGTCGAGGACCAGCGCCACGGGCAAACCCTCGCCGCAGGCGTTTAGCTGGCCATCCGCAGATTCACATCGCTGTCCAGCGCATAGCCCGCAGACCGCACCGTGCGGATAAGATCCGGCAGATCGTCGCCGTTGATCGCCTTGCGAAGCCGCCGGATGTGCACATCCACCGTGCGCTGCTCCACATACACATCGCGGCCCCACACCGCATCCAGCAGCTGCTCGCGACTGAACACGCGGCCGCGGTTCTGGCTGAGGAACGACAGGAGCGCGAACTCCTGGTGGGTGAGCTCGATGAGCCGGCCGTCGAGCGTGACCTCGTGGGCAGCCAGGTCGATGCACATGCCGCCGATCTTGATGCGTTACTTGCCGGCGAACTCGCTGCGATTCCACTCCGCTCGGCGGATGCGCGTGTAGAGCTCGACCGGGACATAAGGC
>JBBRKH010000421.1:0-1533 GCA_038217965.1 Sphingomonadales bacterium
TCAGCCTTACCATCCCGTGCTTTGAAGCCGTATAGGGCGCCATGTGCGGAAAGCCCGTCTTCGCCGCCTGCGATGCGATGTTGATGATCCGCCCGCCGGTCCCCTGCGCGATGAACTGCTTCGCTGCATGCTTGCTGCACAGAAAGGCGCCCTTCAGATTGACATCGAGAACCGCATCCCAATCCGCCTCGTCCGTTTCCAGCAGTGGCTTCATCAGATAGCCGATGCCGGCATTGTTCACCATCACATCCAGCCGTCCGAATGCGTCGACGGCGGCTTTGACCAACCCGGCACAGTCCGCCTCCTGCCGAACGTCGCAGCCAATTTCGATGACCCGGGCGCCGGTTGCCCGCAGGCTGTCCGCGACCGCCTGCATCTCCGCCGTCGATCCAGTGTCGGACGAACCCATGCGGTCGGCCGGCACACCGATATCGGATACGACGAGGTGGGCGCCTTCGTCGGCGAAGCGGCGCAAAATGGCCGCCCCCAGACCCTGCGCCCGGCCCGAGCCGGTCACCACGACAACCTTGCCCTCGAACCGCCGCATCACGGCAGCAGGGATTCGGTCGTCATGAAGGTTGCGCCTTCGGTATAGGCCCCCATTTCACCCGCCAAAGCCTGAACCAGCTCGCTCGCCACATCGCGGTTGAATTCGTCCATGCGGGTGATGTCCAGCACTTCCACGTAGTCGAACGGCGGGTCGGCTTCGGAAAACAGCAGACCGGTGGTGCGATAGACCCAGAAATCCTTGACGCTCACCAGCGACCGCACTCCCGGCAGATCGCGATGCTTTGCCCATTCCTCGTAATCGTCCCGCGAAACGCCTGGCTTCAGGTTGAACAGGGCAATGATCCGCATCTTCGTCTCCTCATTGATAGTCGAGTGGTGGCCGGTAGGCATTCAACGCGGCTTCCAGCTGGGCACCAAGCGCAAGCAGGGTGGCCTCGCTTCCGGGCCGACCCATCAGCTGCACGCCGACCGGCAACCCGTCGTCGCTCCACCCGGCCGGAATGGCGAGTGCGGGAAGCCCCGCGATATTGGCGAGCGCGGTGAAATCCGCCTGGCTGACCGGCGCGTCGCTGCTGTGCGGAAACGCCGCCTGCGGAGTTGTCGGCAGCAGGATCACATCGGCCAGCAGCAGCACGGCGCGCACTTCGGCAGCGGCCGCGTCAAGCACCTCACGGCCCTGTGCAAGTGCCGCCGCGCTCATGCCGCGGCCAAAATCCAGATAGGATTTGAAGGGCGGCGAGAAGCCTTGCGGGTTTGCGGCGATTTCGTCGGCGAAGAGTGCGTCGCCGCACCGTGCTGCCTCCACGAAGCCGGCCAGCCGCACGCGATGGTGATCAATGGCGACCTTGTGCTCCGAAACAGCAAATCCAAGCCCGCCGAGCAGGTCGCGCGCGAGGGCAAAGGCTGCCCGCGGCGCTGCCTCCTGCTGCACGGCCTCCAGGCTCGAAAGCGTGGCGATGCGATCGACGGATTGGGCCGGTGCAAGCGGTGCGAGCGCGGCCATGACGGCGGCGGTGTCGGCAA
>JBBRKH010000422.1:0-1523 GCA_038217965.1 Sphingomonadales bacterium
GGTCCAGGGGCAACGCCACTGGCCTTATCTTGGAGTGTTTCAGAACGGGATATCGTCGTCCAGGTCGTTGCCGCGCTTGGGGGCGTCCCAGGACGGGCCGCGGGCCGCCGGGCGGTCGCCGCCGGCTGCGGCACGGGCGGGGGCGCGTTCGCGGGGGGTGTAGCCGCCTTCGCCACCGCTGCTGTCGTTGTCGCCACGGCCGTCGAGCATGGTGAGTTCGCCGCGGAAATTGCGCAGCACGACTTCGGTGGTTTCGCGTTCGTTGCCATCTTTATCTGTGAATTTGCGGCTTTCGAGCGCGCCTTCGATGTAGATCTTGGCGCCTTTTTTCAGGTAGCGCTCGGCGATTTCGCCCAGGCGTTCGTTGTAGATGACGATGCGGTGCCATTGGGTGCGCTCCTTGCGCTCGCCCGAGGCCTTGTCGTTCCAGGTTTCGCCGGTGGCGATCGAAAAGGTCACCACCTTGCCGCCGCTCTGGAAATTGCGCGATTCCGGGTCACGCCCGAGATTGCCCACCAGGATCACCTTGTTCACGCTGCCGGCCATCGCTTGCCCACCCCTCTGTGCCGCCGCATCATAGTCCCTGTTGTTCCATGCTGCCATACGGGCTGCTGCGCTATGAGCAGCGGTCATATCGGTGGCCTGGGCAGTGCGGGCTTTCCAATTCGGGTGCCCGCACCATATAACGGGAACACTTAGAGAACATTTGTCGCGTTGCAAGCCCTTTTCCGCCGGGATACGCCATCATGGATGCCACCACCCCTGCGCATGCCGCGCCGCTTGCGACCGCAACCCCGGCCATCCGGGTGCGTGGCGCGCGCGAGCACAACCTGAAGCACATCGATGTCGACATTCCACGCGACAGCCTGACGGTGATTACCGGGCTGTCTGGCTCGGGCAAGTCGAGCCTGGCGTTCGACACGATCTATGCCGAGGGACAGCGGCGCTATGTCGAGTCGCTGTCGGCCTATGCGCGGCAGTTCCTGGAGCTGATGGGCAAGCCGGATGTGGACAGCATCGAGGGGCTGTCGCCGGCGATTTCGATCGAGCAGAAGACCACCAGCCGCAACCCGCGCTCCACCGTCGGCACGGTGACGGAAATCCATGACTACATGCGCCTGCTGTGGGCGCGGGCGGGGGTGCCGTATTCGCCGGCGACGGGGCTGCCGATCGAGGCGCAGACGGTGAGCCAGATGGTCGACCGGGTGCTGGCCATGCCGGAAGGCACCCGGCTGCTGTTGCTGGCGCCGGTGGTGCGCGACCGCAAGGGCGAATACCGCAAGGAGCTGGCCGAGTTGCAGCGCCGCGGCTTCACCCGGGTGAAGGTGGACGGCACGCTGTATGAAATCGGCGAGGTGCCGGCGCTGAACCGCAAGATCAAGCACGAGATCGAAGCCGTGGTGGACCGCATCGTGGTGCGGGACGGCGTGCAGGCCCGGCTGGCCGACAGCTTCGAAACCGCGCTCGCCCTGTCCGATGGCGTGGTCTATGCCGAGGACGCCGACACCGGTGAGCGCACCGTG
>JBBRKH010000423.1:0-1522 GCA_038217965.1 Sphingomonadales bacterium
GGCCTCGATCGCCAGCAATTGCGTGCGCAGCGCCGCCAGACGCGCGGTGAAGTTCGGGTCATCGGTCAACACGCCGCCCATGCCGTCGGGCGTTTCGGCGGCCGCGCGGCGCAGATCGCCATAGGCCTGTACCAGCCCCGCCGCATAGGCCGAGGCGCGTTCGAACTCGAGGAGGTATTTGGCGACCGTCCAGCCCTGATTCTCATCGCCCAACCGGTTGGCAACCGGCACACGGACATTGTCGAAGAACACCTGATTGAAATCATGGTCTTCGGCGATGGAATAGATCGGCGCGACGGTGATGCCGGGGCTGGCCATGTCGAGCAGCAGGAAGGTGATGCCGGCCTGCGGCTTGCCACTGCGATCGGTGCGGACAAGGCAGAACATCTTGTTGGCGAAATGGGCGTGGGTGGTCCAGATTTTCGAACCGTTCAGCACATAATCATCGCCGTCGCGGTCGGCGCGCAGTTGCAGCGAGGCAAGATCGGAGCCGGAGCCGGGCTCGGAATAGCCCTGGCACCAATAATCCTCGCCCGACAGCAGCCGGGGCAGGTAATGCGCTTTTTGCTCGGACGTGCCGAACGCCATGATGCAGGGGGCGACCATCCGCATCCCCATCGGTGACAGGTGCGGGGCCCCGGCGCGCTCGCATTCCTCTGCAAAGACATGGACCTGCACCTCGTTCCAGCCGGGCCCGCCATATTGGGCCGGCCAGTGCGGCGCCGCCCAGCCGCGGCTGTCGAGGATGCGCTGCCAGGCCAGCGCATGGCTGGCTTCGGTGAACACGCTGGTCATTTTGCTGCCGGCTTCGCGCAGCTGATCTGTCAGATTGGCGCCCAGCCAGTCCCGAACTTCGGCGCGAAAGGTGTTCATGTCGATGATCATGGTCAGTTCACCTGTCTGTCGCGGCCGGCCCAATAGGGTTCGCGCAACGACCGGCGCAGGATCTTGCCGGTGGCATTGCGGGGCAGGGCTTCAATGAAATCAACGCTTTTCGGCACTTTGTAGCCAGCGATTCTCGTACGGGCAAAGGCGATGATGTCGTCGGCTGTGGCGGTCATGCCGGGTTTCAGCACGATGACCGCCTTGACCGCCTCCCCCCATTTTTCATCGGGGATGCCAATGATCGCCACCTCCTGGATCGCCGGATGGCCATAGACGGCGCTTTCGACTTCGGCGGGGTAGATGTTTTCGGCACCCGAACATATCATGTCCTTGATACGGTCTTGAATATACAGGTAATTATCGGCATCCATCATGCCGGCATCACCGGTTTTCAGCCAGCCATCAGCGGAAAGGGTGGCGGCCGTCGCTTCGGGCTGCTGCCAATAGCCGGTCATGTTGGCGACCGACCGGGTTTCAATCTCGCCGGTGACACCGGGCGGCAGCACCTTGCCGTCGGTATCGACGATCCGCAGTTCGACACCTGGCATCGGCAGGCCGGCGGCGCGCATGCGGGGGTTGCCTTCGGCGCTGTGATCCTCGGGCGGCAGATAGACGATGGTGCCGGTCGTCTCGGTCA
>JBBRKH010000424.1:0-1502 GCA_038217965.1 Sphingomonadales bacterium
GATTTGACCCCCAGCCCGATGGCGCCGGACAGGTCGCGGGTGACGCCGACGGCGCTTTTCTTTTCGATGACGCTGAGCAGTTCGACGCTGGCCTGCAATCTTACCGCCGCCCAGCCGGCGAGATCGCAGACGCTGACGGCAAACGCCGAATCATCGATACAGGCGAGGATGCGAGTCATGGGAGCGGTTCCTCGTGATGCGCAGCGCGCGTGACAATGGCCGCGCCCCCGACGACCGCAACAACAATCTCAATAGGCGCGGACCGGCCGGGAAAACACCTTCACCACCAGGGGTTCAAAGCTTTCGAGGCTGTCGGCCTTGAAGTCCGGATCAAAGGCCGGGGCGTCCCAGCGATCAACGAGTTTTTCGGCGGTGGCGAACCAGGGTTCGTCGCGGAACCGTTCGCGCATGTCGGCGGACTTGCCGAGATATTCGTAATAATAGCGCCCCTGAAAATCCTGATGCCATTTGACCGCGTGATACAGGTCATCCGACACATAGGGCTTGAGGATTTCGGCCGCGATGGCGCCATGGTTGGGAATGCTCATCAGCTTGCCAAGGTCATGGCATAGCGCCGAAACGATTTCCTCGTCGCTGGCCCCGTCCTGCCGGGCCAGCGTTGCGGTCATCAGGCTGTGTTCCAGCTGGTTTGCACCGAACCCGACTTCGATCGCTGCGAGCCGGCGCAGCGATTCCATGATCTGCTGCGGTGCGGCCGACACCTGATGCTTCATATGTTCCTGGGCGATATGGCCCCAATCGTCCTTGGTGCCTTCAAGCATGGTGGTGAACATCAGGCGTCTCCTTGATGACTGTATATCACACTGCCTTGCCGGCGTGCACCTCGCGGAAATGCTTGCGCAGCGTAACCTTGTCGATCTTGCCGGACCCGAGCTTGGGCAGCATGTCGGGGGACAGCCACAACCGCGCCGGCACCTTGAATGCCGACAGGTCGCGGGCGACGAAATCGCGCAGCGCTTCGGGGTCGAGCGGTGACCCCGGCTTGGCATAGACCACCGCGCCGACAATCTCGCCCAGCCGTTCGTCGGGCAGGCCGAACACACAGGCCTCGGCCACCGCCGGATGGACATAGATCGCCGATTCGACTTCCTGGCAGCTGATATTCTCGCCGCCGCGAATGATGATGTCCTTCTTCCTGTCAACGATGAACAGATAGCCATCCTCGTCGATCATCCCGAGGTCACCGGTGCGGAACCAGCCATCGCCGACAAATGCCGCCGCCGTCGCTTCGGGCTTGTTCCAGTAACCGCGGCAGTTGCACACCGACCGGATGCAGACTTCGCCAACGCTGCCCGCCGGCAGACCGGGGCCGACCGGGCCATCGCCAAGATCAATGCGCAATTCCACCAGCGGCGCCGAGGCGCGGCCCGTGGAGGCCGGCTTGGCGCGGTAATTATCACGGAAATTGCCGGCGCCGACGCCATTGGTTTCCGTCAGGCCATAGCCCTGCACCGGGTGCTTGCCTTCAAAGGTCTTGGACA